>DASWNB010000348.1:0-4375 GCA_036399455.1 Flavisolibacter sp.
ATCGGGGTGGATGGTGGAGAGCTGCCGTTTTTCCACCAGGTTGAGTTGCGAGAAAAGGCGGTAAAGGTTTTCGAGCTCGCCGCCCATGTGCCGGTGAAGGATGAGCGATTTCTTTTCGTGAAGCTGGCGGTGGATGGAGTGCCTGTTACGGGTGAGCTTCTGGTAAAATTGGGTAAATGCTTTCTCGGCGGATTTGCCGGTGAACAGGTTGTTGACGATGGAAAGAAAGTCGTACCCCGTATTGCCCTGTATAGGCCACTCTTCGGGTAATCCTTCGCCGGGCTCCAGTATTTTTTCCACTACAATGTAAGCGTCATCTCCTGCCAGTTGGCGCAGGTCTTCAAGGTATTGGTTCGGATCGTGCAGCCCGTCGATGTGGTCTATGCGCAGCCCGTTGAAGATGCCCTTCTTCACCAAAGCTTCGGCAAGCTGGTGGTGTGCCTGAAAAACCTGCGGGTCCTGTATGTTGAGGCAGATAAGGCCGTTCACGGTAAAGAAGCGGCGGTAGTTGATGCGGGTGTCGGTTTCCTGCCAGTGGCAGAGGCGGTACGATTGCTCGCCGGCAATTCGCTTCAGCAGATCTGTATCTGCATTCACGGCGTCAATGCACTTGCGGATGTATTCTGCGGAGGCTTCGTGCTTCATCAGCGCGGCCAGTTGCTGGCGGAATTCGTTCCACTGCTGCGCGTAAGTGCCGGGGTCTTCCACCTGGTGCATCTGCGGGAGGTGTTGCAGCAGTTGCGATAAGGCCTGGTTAGGCTTTGCTTCCGTGGCGGTAAGGATGCTTTCGTAGGAGCGGGGATTCACCGGGTAGGCGCTTTCGTAGTATTGAAGCACGAACCGCTGGTTGTCGTAGGCCAGCTTTACTTCTCCGTTGGACAGCGCTTCATCAAGCGTAGCGCCCAGGAAAGGGACCATCAGTTTTTCCTTGTGGCCCGTAATGTCGAAGAAGCGCCCGTAAAGCGATTGCGGCCCTTTTTCCAGCACGTCCATCAGCCATTCGTTGCGGGGATCGTAGGCCATGTGGTTGGGAACAATATCCTGCAGCCATCCTATTCCCGCCGACTTCAATTCGCGGCTGATCTCTTCCAACTGCTCTTCGCTGCCCAGTTCTGGATTGACCTGCTGCGGGTCCAGGCTGTCGTAGCCATGCACGCTGCCGGGAACAGCCTTGAACACGGGTGATGCGTAAAGCGTGCCTATCCCCAATTTCCGGAGGTAGGGGAGAATGCGTTGAAGGTCGTCGAATGAAAAATCCTTGTGAAACTGTATCCTGTATGTTGAGATGGGATTATACATAGTTGTTTGTATAGAGAATAAATGATTCGGGGAGCAGGGTGATGGTTTCCCCTGCGGCGATGATCGATGGCGCTTCCTCGTGGCCCTTCCATTCCGGTGCGGCCGAGTCCAGCACTTTCTTCCATTGCTGCTGCCAGTGCGGAACGGTAATGTCCTGTGGAGCGTCGGAGAAGTTCATGAAGCAGGCTATGTGCGAAGCTTCGTGCCAGCGGTGAAGCAGCAGCAACCGGCGCTCTTCGTCATGATCCACGTTCATCTGCTTCCTGTTGAGGCGGTACAGCGCCGGGATGCTCTTTCGTACGGCAATCAGTTTTTGATAGAACCGGAACATGGTGCTGAAAGGCTCCTGTTCCGCCAGCTCCCATTGCAGCTTCGAGCGGTTGAAGGTTTCTTCCGAAACGGGATCGGGCGCTTCACCTTCGGCGTGGAAGGCCGCGAATTCTTCCTTTCTTCCCTTGCGCACCGCTTCGGCCAATTCCTGGTCCGTATGGCTTACAAAATACAGGAAGGGATTGGGCTCGCTCCACTCTTCTCCCATGAACAGCATGGGCAGGTAGGGACTGAGCAGCACGGCGCCCGCCAGCAGTTTGCGCATTTCAAAGCTCGCCAGCTCGCTGGTGCGTTCGCCCAGCATGCGGTTGCCCACCTGGTCGTGGTTTTGGGAGAATACAATGAACTGGTGGCCGGGATTCTTGTCTGCCTTCACGCCAAATTTCTTCTTGCGGTGCGGTGAAAACTGGCCATCGTACACGTAGGCGTCGCGGAGGGATTTTGCCAGGTGCGCTATGCCGTTGAAATCGGAATAATACCCGGTGAGGTCGCCGCCGGCGCTTACCCGCAGGGCATGGTGGAATTCATCTATCCATTGCGCATCCATGCCGTACCCGCCTTCGCTCAACGGGTTGATGAAGCGCGTATCGTTCAGGTCCAGCTCCGTAATGAGATAGTGTGTTCTTCCCGTTTCCTTCATCAGCCTGTCCGTATGCATTTTTATTTCTCGGAGTATGTGCACGGGACTGAAGTCCTTGATGGCGTGCACCGCATCCAACCGTAAAGCATCTATGTGGAAGTCGCGGAACCACATGAGGGCATTCTCGATAAAATATTCCCGTACGCCATCGCACCAGACATCATCGAAGTTGATGGCATGGCCCCAGGGCGTGCTGTATTTTGAAGTAAAGTAAGGCCCGACGGCGCCCAGGTAATTTCCTTCGGGACCCAGGTGGTTGTACACCACGTCCAGCACAACGGCTATGCCCTTGCTGTGGCAGAGGTCCACCAGCTTTTGCAGCCCTTCGGCTCCGCCGTAGCTGTCCTGTACTGCAAATGGATAAACGCCGTCATAGCCCCAGTTGCGGCCGCCGGGGAACTGCGCCACGGGCATGATCTCGATGGCGTTCACTCCCAGTTCTTTCAGGTAATCCAGCTTGCGGCCGATACCTTCAAAACTTCCTTCAGGAGTAAAGGTGCCGGTATGCAGCTCGTAAAGAATGTATTGCTCCAGCGGCAGGTTGTTCCAGCCTTTGTCCGTCCAGCCGAAGCGGGAAAGGTCCAGCGCCTGCGAGGGGCCGTGTACGCCTTCGGGCTGGGAGAGGGAGGCCGGGTCGGGCACTTCGGCTTCGCCGTTCACCACAATCTTGTACAGCCCGCCTTCCGTCAGCAGGTCCGTATCGGTGTGCCAGTAACCGTCTTCATCCTTCTCCAGGGGCAGGCGTGTGCCGGAGGTGGTGAGCAGCAGGGCTACTTCTGTTGCCTCGGGAGCCCACACCCTCACCCGGGCCCTGCCTTCACTGAAATTGATTCCTATGGTTCTGTAGCCGGTTTGTAGTTCGTACATAGTCAATCAAGCGGGTCTTTTAAAACAACCACCGAGCGGCCATCCACCTTTACGGGAGAGCCGGGTTCAAGCTCCTCGCCCTGCTCGTCCAGCAGGCCGGTAGCCGTATCCAGCACCTTTATCCATCTGTGCCCGTACTTTTCGTGGGGCAGGACGTAGGTGAGGGGCAGCTCGGAAGCATTGAAGATGAGATAGAAGCTGTCGTCCACTATGGGCTCGCCGGTGGGTCCCACGGAGCGGATGCCGCGGCCGTTGAGGAACACGCCCAGCGATTTGGCAAAGTCCTGCGTCCAGTTCTCCTCCGACATCTCGGTGCCGTCGGGCAGGAACCAGGCGATATCTTCCAGTCCTACGCCCTTGATGGGCTGGCCCTTGAACCAGCGGCGGCGGCAGAACGTGGGATGGTTCTTCCTGAACCGGATGAGCTTGCTGGTAAAGTCCAGCAGCTTCCGGTCGGCCCCGGCCCAGTTCAGCCAGGAGATCTCGTTATCCTGGCAGTAGGGGTTGTTATTACCGTTTTGCGTCCTTCCCAGCTCATCGCCGGCCACTATCATGGGCACTCCCTGCGAAACAAACAGGGAGACTAAAAAATTCCGTACCTGCCGCTGGCGCAGCTCCAGCACCACCGGGTCGTTGGTGGGGCCTTCCACACCGCAGTTCCAGGAGCGGTTGTGGCTTTCGCCGTCGTTATTGTCCTCGCCGTTGGCGTCGTTGTGCTTTTCATTGTACGATACGAGGTCGTGCAGGGTAAAGCCGTCGTGGGCGGTGATGAAGTTGATGCTGGCGGTGGGCCGGCGGTAGTCTTCCTTGTACAGGTCGGGGCTGCCTGTAAAGCGGAAAGCGAACTCGGCCAGCATGCTTTCCGCCCCCCGCCAGTAGTCACGCAGGCAGTCGCGGTACTTGCCGTTCCATTCGGCCCAGCCGGGCGGGAATTTGCCTACCTGGTAGCCGCCTTCGCCAATGTCCCAGGGCTCGGCAATAAGCTTTACCTGCGAGATGACCGGGTCCTGGTGAACGATGTCGAAGAAGGCGCCGAGGCGGTCCACTTCGTGCAGCTCGCGGGCCAGCGTAGAGGCCAGGTCGAAGCGGAAGCCGTCCACGTGCATTTCCAATATCCAGGAGCGCAGGCTGTCCATGATCAGCCGCAGCACGTTGGGCATCATTACGTTCAGGGTGTTGCCGGTGCCGGTATAATCCATGCAGAAGCGCTTTTCTTCCGTAAGGCGGTAATAGCTGAGG
>DASWNB010000349.1:0-4524 GCA_036399455.1 Flavisolibacter sp.
AAAGAATTCATGCATTGGCTTACCGGCTGTTTGGCAAATCTTCGATAGACGAATGCGGATTACAGGACATCAGGACGCTTGCGGAACGCTATCCTTACTTCGCTCCCGCTCAATTCCTTTTGCTGGAAAAGCTGAAAAGAACCGGCAGTGAAGACTACCAGGTCCAGTCGCAAAAGGCAGTACTCTACTACCACAACCCCATCGAATTTGAACAATTCATTTCCTCGGACCGCTTCTACACGGAGCTGGACCTGGAGGATCCTTTCCTGCAGCCATCTCCCCCTGAAACAATTGAATCAAGCCCCGAGATCCCGGGGGAAGAAATAGCAGAAGAAGAAACAGCAGTGGAAGAAGATGCCGTTGAAGAAACCATCCAGGCTACCGAACCCGAAGTGATGAGTGAGGACATGGCCATTGCCGAAGACATCCTCCACCCCGAAGCAGCCGAACCGGAACCCGAAGAAGCCCCTTCCATGAAAGCTGCTCCAGTGGAAGAGGATACGATAGAGGAAGAAACAGAAACAGGAACAGAAATAGAAACAGAAGAAGCTACTGAAGAGACAATTCCCATGGCTACTGAGCCCGAGGTGATGAGCGAAGACATGGCCATTGCCGAAGACATCATCCACCCCGAAGCAGCCGAACCCGAACCAGAGGAAGCCTCTTCCATGAAAGCAGTTCCCGTGGAAGACGAGCAGCCTTCGCCAGATGAAAGCCCGGTAGCCGAAAGTCAGACAGTCGAAAGTCCTTTGACCGAGACTCCTTCTACCCCCTTACCTTCTGCCTCAACACCTTCTACCGAAACACCTTCCGCCTCCATACCTTCTACCTTGACGCCTTCCTCCGAGGGCCTCACCTTCGAGCCTTTCCATACGGTGGACTATTTTGCCTCGCAGGGTATCAAGCTGTCGCAGGAAGAGGTGGGCAGCGGGAAGTTTGGCAAGCAACTGAAGAGCTTTACCGAATGGCTCAGGACCATGAAACGCCTCCCCCCTCCCGAGTTGTCGGCCCGGCTGGACCGCTCCACCGAGAAAACGGTTCAGAGCCTGGCGGAAGGATCGGTGAGCGATACGGATATTGTTACGGAGGCTATGGCGGAAGTATGGATCAAGCAGGGAAAACCCGAAAAAGCTTTAGAAGTTTACAACAAATTAAGTTTGCTCAATCCCTCCAAAAAGGCTTACTTTGCCGCCAAAATTGACAATTTAAAGCGCTGACATGACCACCTTATTCATTATCCTGATTATCCTGGCCTGTGTGATCCTGAGCCTGATCGTTCTTGTGCAGAACCCCAAAGGCGGCGGCCTGGCAGGAAATATTGCCGGCTTCAGCAACCAGTTCATGGGCGTAAAGCAAACCACCGACGTACTGGAAAAAGGCACCTGGATCTTCGCCGCCATCATCGGCATACTTTGCCTGCTTTCCACCTTCTTTATCACCGGCGGCAACTCCAACACACCCGGACTGAAGTACAACGTAAACACCCGTTCTACCCCGGCCACGCCTCAGCCTCAGCCTAACAACACTGCTCCCTTGAACGGACAGCAGCAGGCGCCGGCCACCCAGCAGCAACAGCCCGTAACTCCCACCCCTGGCGATACCAACAGGAGGTAAGAGGAGCTTTCAAAATACTTGAAGCCTTGTCCTTACGACAGGGCTTTTTTTTATGTAATAGAAGCCAAATATTCATAATCAATGTTCAATGTCCAATTCTCAAGTCGTTCCTGATTCGGAGCCTACCTGAAAATTGAGCATTGAACATTGATTATTGAATATTTAAACACTTCACTCCTTAACCTTAACCTTAACCTTCACCTTTCACCTTTCACCTTCTGCCTTCTCCTTAACTTTGACCCGGTATGAAAAAGAAGATACTTTGGATTATACTGATCGTCATAGTGGTTGCCGGCCTTGTAGCCGCGTGGATCTTCCTTGGTCCCGCTACCGGCTTTAAAGGAAAGAAAGAATACCTCTATATCAGCACCAAGGCAGCTACAAAAGAGGCGGTAATGGACTCGCTGGAAAAGAAGAACATCATCACCAACAGCGGGGCCTTCAACTTCCTGGCCGGCCGCATGGGTTATTGGGACAAGATCAAACCCGGCAAGTACGAAATCAACAAGGGCGATGGACTGCTGGAGATCGTACGCAGGCTCCGGAACGGCGTTCAGTCACCCGTGAACCTGGTGATCACCAAGATCCGCACGAAGGAAGACCTGGCACGCATGGTAGGCAGCCGCTTCGAATGCGATTCAGCCGAGATGATAGCATTTCTCAACAGCCCCGACTCACTCCGTAAATACGGCAATAACTCCGAAACGGCGCTCTGGTCTGTTCTGCCCGATACCTATACCTATCACTGGAACACCACGCCACGGAAAATTTACCAGAAGCTGTACGACGAAGCGGAGAAGTTCTGGACGCAGGAGCGGAAGAGCAAGGCCGAGAAGCTGGGACTGACGCCGCTGCAGGCGCACGTCATCGCCTCCATCATAGAAGAAGAAACCAACTACCACGAGGAAAAGGATACGATGGCCAGCGTGTACATCAACCGCTACCGCAGGAACATGCCCCTGGGCGCCGATCCCACCATCAAGTTTGCGCTAAAGAACTTTTCGCTCAAGTGGATCGGCGGCGACATGCTCAACGTTGCTTCCCCCTACAATACTTACCGCAACACGGGACTGCCGCCCGGGCCCATCTGCACGCCGTCGAGGCGGACCATAGAGGCCGTGCTGTCCGCACCGCAAACGGATTACCTGTTTTTTGTCGCCAACAGCAATTTCAGCGGCTCGCACCTGTTCAGCGTCACCTTCGAGGAGCATATGGCCAAGGCCAGGGCTTTCCAGCAGGAAGACAAAAGGAGGCGTGAGCTTAAAAACAACCAAAACAACACCCGTTAATGGCTTTCCGCGAGGGGATCAAGCGAAGACTGGTTACGTCGGGCCCCGGCCGCACCCTTATCAGGGGCAGCAAGGCTATTTTCATTCCCGGCTTCAGGGGTTATTCGCTTTACGAGGTGTGGCCCATGTTTACCCGCCAGTTGAAGCGGGCCAGCCTGATGGAGCGGGCCGCCGCCATTTCGTTTAACGTGGTGATGGCCATTCCGCCAACGCTGATCTTTGCCTTTACGCTCATCCCCTACCTGCCCATTTCCGACCGCTTTCTTTTCGAGATGTTCACGCTCATCCGCGACATCATGCCGGGAGAAAAGAACAACTCGGTCATCATCGACTTCCTGAACGATTTTGTTACCCGCCCCAGGAACGAGCTGCTGTCCTTTGGTCTCTTACTGGCCATATTCTTTTCCAGCAATGCCATGATGGGCGTTCTGCGCTCCTTCGACAAGAACTATCCCGGCTTCCTGAAGAGAACGGGACTGGAAAAGCGGAAGCAGGCGCTGAAGCTCACCCTGATCAACTTCGTGCTGTTCCTGCTGCTGCTGTCGGCGCTTATCGCCCACAGCGCGGTGCTCAAGTGGCTGGGTGTGGAAAGCGCCTGGGTGCGTTCCCTCATACACAACCTGCGCTGGGTGATCATCTTCCTCCTGTTCTTTTATATAGTGGCCTTTATTTACCGCCAGGCCCCTGCCCTTGCGGTGCGCTGGCCTTTTATAACCCCGGGCTCGGTATTCGCTACCTCGCTGATGATCATTGCCACGCTGATCGTGGGTTTCTGGGTAAACAACTTCAGTAATTACAACAAGCTGTACGGCTCCATCAGCGCCATCTTCATCCTCATGCTGCTCATCTTTGCCAACTCCCTGGCGGTGCTTATCGGCTTCGAGCTGAACGTGACCATATCGAACCTGAAGCGGCGGGTGGCTAAACGGGAAGCGTTAAAGAAAGATAAAAGGCAAGAGGAACAGACAAACGGGGAGTAATATTGACCGGAATTTTGGAAATTTGATAACCTAAACACAGGAATAATGAAAAAGCTACTGTATTCAGCCCTTGCACTCACCGCCCTCGGCATGGCGGCATTCACCCTTCCCGGCGAGCTGCCCATTGGCGCCGATATGCCAAAGGCAGACGTTAAGATGAAGGACATCAGCGGCAAAGAGATCACCCTGAAGGATGCCAAGAAGAAGAACGGCCTCCTGGTGATGTTCAGCTGCAATACCTGCCCCTACGTAATCAAGAACCAGGAAAGGACCAACGCCATCGCCAAATATGCCCTCGACAACAATGTTGGCGTGGTGCTGGTAAACTCCAATGAAGCCATGCGCTCCGGCGATGATTCCTACGAAGCCATGAAGTCCTATGCCAAGAACCAGGGCTACAACTGGTACTATGTGGTTGATGAGAAGTCGCAACTGGCCGATGCCTTTGGCGCCAACCGCACTCCCGAAACCTTCCTCTTCAACAAGGACGGCAAGCTTGTTTACCACGGCGCTATCGATGATAATCCCTCCGATGCCTCCAGCGTAAACCGTCACCACCTGAAAGAAGCCATCAACGAAATGAACGGCGGAAAAGACATTTCAGTAAAGACCTCCCGTTCGGTTGGATGCACTATCAAGAG
>DASWNB010000350.1:0-6374 GCA_036399455.1 Flavisolibacter sp.
GCATGTACCTGTTTCCTTTCCTCGCCATGTCAATCACTTCGAACAGGGCATCGCGGAAGCGGTATTCTTCAAGCATTCCCTCCAGCCGGCCCTTGGCCAGCTTCATTTCCTCTATCATTTCCTTGTCCCTGTTATCCGCCAGGTCGTTGTGGAAGCGGGGCACCTTGCCGTTGGTAAGCTTGTGCATCAGCACGAAGGTGCGGTTGAAGAAATTGGCGAAGACCGCCACCAGCTCGCTGTTCACCGCGTCCTGGAAGCCTTTCCAGGTAAACTCGCTGTCCTTTGTTTCGGGCAGGATGGTGGTGAGGTAATAGCGGAGGGCGTCGGCCATCTGGGGGCCGCCGTTTTCTTTTTTTATGAAATCGTCGATATAATCCTGCATATCCAGCTTCCAGTTGCGGCTGGTGCTCATCTTGTCGCCTTCAAGGTTCATGAATTCGTTGGCGGGCACGTTATCGGGAACAATGTATTCGTGCAGCTTAAGCATCAGGGGAAAGATGATGCAATGGAATACGATATTATCCTTTCCTATGAAGTGAACCAGCTTGGTGTCCTTGTCCAGCCAATAAGGCTGCCAGTCCTTGCCGGTTTCCATCGCCCATTGCTTTGTGGCTGATATATAACCTATCGGCGCATCGAACCACACGTACAGCACCTTGCCTTCCGCTTCTGCCAGGGGCACTTTTACGCCCCAATCCAGGTCGCGGGTAACGGCGCGGGGAAGCAGGCCCGCATCTATCCAGCTTTTGCACTGTCCCAATACGTTAGCCTTCCAGTCGCCCTGGTGCTGGTTCAGTATCCAGTTGCGCAGCCATCCTTCGTGCTTGTCCAGCGGCAGGTACCAATGCTTTGTAGCTTTTTTTACGGGCGGGTGGCCGCTGAGGGTGCTCACGGGATTTATCAGCTCGTCGGGACTAAGCGAGGTTCCGCACTTCTCGCACTGGTCGCCGTAGGCGCCATCAAAGCCGCAGTTGGGGCAGGTGCCTTTGATATAGCGGTCGGCCAGGAAGGCCTGGGCCTGCTCGTCGTAATACTGTTCGCTTTCCCTGATCTCCAGGTGGCCGCGGTCGTTGAGGTAGGTAAAGAACTCGCTGGCGGTTTCGTGGTGAACGGGATTGGAAGTACGGTCGTATATGTCGAAGGAGATGCTGAGGTCTTCGAAGTTCTGTTTCATCACCACATGATACTTGTCGATGATGGCCTGGGGCGTGGTGCCTTCCTTCATAGCCTGGATGGGTATGGCGGTACCGTGTTCGTCGGAGCCGCAGACAAAGACCACGTCGCGCTTCTGCGCCCTTAGATAGCGAACATAAATATCCGCGGGAATATATGCCCCTGCCAGGTGCCCGATGTGCTTGAGCCCATTGGCATACGGCAGTGCGGAGGTGACCAGGTATCTTTTCGGTTGCTTCATATGGAATGCAAATATAGGCTGATGGCTGTTAGCTGATGGCTGATAGCCGTGTACGTACTGCCTATGAACATACGTTACTTGGAGAGAGAGCAGGATTAACCGCAAGGACGCCAGGACGCGAGGAACAAGAGAGATGCTTTTTTATTTCCTTGCGCCTTCGCGTCCTGGCGGTTAATTCAAATCTTCTTTTAAAACGTACCGCCATAGGTTGAACGGGATCAAAGCCATCAGCCAACAGCTATCAGCCATCAGCTTCCCGTAATATTAAATTTCTCCAAAACAAAGCCCTCCTCTTCCTGATACGGCTCAGTTGACGTAATTTGACTGGTCAAAGACGCGGCAATATGATCACTATCCCCCCCTACCTGAAAAAAGGCGATACCATCGGCATAGTAGCGCCGGCAGGCTTCATGCCGCTGGAAAACATGGAAACCTGCATCAATACCCTGCAGGACTGGGGTTACCTGGTTCGCCTTGGCGCCACCACGCACAGCCGGTCGCAGGATTATTTTTCCGGAACGGATGAAGAGCGCCTGCGGGACCTCCAGGAGATGATGGACGACCGCAGCGTACACGCCATCCTTTGTGCCCGCGGCGGCTACGGCACCAGCCGCATCATAGACGATCTTAATTTTAAAAAGTTCCGCAAGCATCCCAAATGGATCGTTGGATTCAGCGACATAACCGTGCTGCATTCGCACCTTAATGCCCGCTACGGCATCGCCGCTCTCCATGCTCCCATGGCCGCTGCCTTCAACGACGGCCAGTATGACAATCCTTACATCCAGTCCCTCCGCGACGCCCTTGAAGGCCGCCCCGCCGAATACACCTGCGACGGCCACGGCTTCAACACTCCCGGTCACGCCCGTGCACAGTTGGTAGGCGGCAACCTTGCCCTGCTGGCCCACCTGATCGGTTCTCCTTCGGACATCCGCACCAAGAACAAGATCCTGTTCCTGGAAGACGTAGGCGAATACCTGTACAACATCGACCGCATGCTGCTGCAGCTCAAGCGCTGCGGCAAGTTCAACAAGCTGGCAGGCCTCATCATCGGCGGCTTCACCGATAATAAGGACACCGAAAGACCCTTTGGCCGCGCCGTAGAGGAAATCATCCACGAACACGTAAAAAAATTCAAATATCCCATCTGCTACGGCTTCCCCGTCAGCCACAACAAAGAAAACTATGCGCTGAAGGTTGGAGTAACGTACTCGCTGGAAGTGAAGAATGATGTGGTGACGCTTCGCGAAGGCGGCTGATGGCTTTTAGCTATTAGCTGTTGGCTTTGTGAGCGTAAGCTATGAGCATCACGTTCATTAAACATGAATTTGCACAGGATATTCTTCGTTTCCCCGCACTGCTAAAAGCCAATGGCTATCAGCCAACAGCTTCCCTTTGCGTCCTGGCGGTTTACCCAAATTCCTAATTCCCAATTTCAAATTCCTTCTTCCTTTTAGCGAGATTTGCCGGATGAAACGGTTTACGCGAAAGCGCATCACAAGGGCGCTGGTGGTATTGGCAGGTGTTTACATTGCCGGGGGGATACTGCTGTACTTTATACAGGACCTGCTGCTGTTCCATCCAAAGTCCCTTCCCCCAAACCACCGTTTTGGCTTCAGCCAGCCTTTCGACGAGATCAACCTGCCTGTTGAAGGCCGCAACCTGAATATTGTCCGTTTCCGGGCCGGGGGAACGCCCCGTGGCGCCGTGCTTTATTTCCACGGCAATATGAAGAATATTGAAAGATATGCCTACGTAGCTCCCCTGTTCACAAAGCAGGGATACGACCTGTGGATGATGGATTATCCCGGCTTTGGCAAGAGCACCGGGAAAAGAAGCGAGCAAACCCTTTATGCCGATGCCCGCAGGGTATATGAGCTGGCGGGTAAAGAGTTCCCGCCGGAAAATCTTGTCATCTATGGCCGCTCTATCGGTACAGGCATAGCCTCCGAGCTGGCTTCTGAAAAGCCCTGCCGCATGCTGATACTGGAAACACCTTATTACAGCATCGACGCACTGGCAAAATCCTACTTCCCCATCTACCCCGTTACACCTTTGACCAACTATGCTTTTCCCATCAACCAATATCTCAAAAAAGCCAGTACTCCCACCTATATCATCCACGGCACCGAAGACGAGGTAATTCCCTACAGTCAATCAAGGAGACTGAAGAAGGAAAACCCTGCCCTTCACCTCATCACCATCCCCGGCGGCCGTCATAACGATCTTTCAGAACATGCGCTTTTCCAGGCGACTATCACCAGGCTGCTGTACAGGGAGGAAAGGTAGAAGGTTGAGACTTTGTTTAATTCTCAATATTCAACGCTCAATTCTCAATTTTCAAGTGGGGCTCCGAATTGAAACCTCCTTGAGAATTGAAAATTGAGCGTTGAATATTGAATAATTCTTTGTGAATCCTTCACGTCTTCGAGCCTTCGTGGTTATCCGCCAAGGACTTCTATATGAATAGTTTCTTGTTTATAGTTTGTGGTTTCTGGTTCGTTAGGTGTATCATTCCTTTCCTTAGTGTGGCCTCTGTGTAGTTGTGCCTCCGTAGTTAAGCAAGGCCTGGATGCAAAGGATTTACAAAGAGAAGTGACTGTTACCTAAAGAACCAGAAACAAGGAACTATAAACCAGAAACTTTCCTCAAATAATCCCGGACTACCTTGACCCCTTCATCCGTAACCAGCCCGATGTAATGGTCCGGGCGGATAAGGAAGACGGTGTCTTTTGTGATGTTCAGGGACTCCATGAGTTTCTTTTCTGCGCTCAGGTCAATGATGGTAAGAATTTTCCGGAAGGAGGGCAGAAGGCCGTTCAGGTCTTCAACCAAAGCTTCGTTTTGCTTTGGAGAAAATACAAGCGCATGAAATACGGGCTCGGTCAGCAGGTTGTACACGCAGTCGCCGGAGGCGGTGTGCAGGAAAGGAAAGCGTTCACCCGATTTTACCCGCAAAGCCTGCGAAATCCTGTTCAGCGTAAGGTCTGAGGAAATATAACGGATGCCTATTTGCGAAATGGTCCTGAAACCCCTCAGTCTTAGCTTCTGGAAACGGAACAGCAGCTTTACCAGGTGAGGGAAGATATAAAGGCGCAGCAGGCGGTGGTGCCACCTGCCCGAGGTCATCATGCCAAATGCCCTGTCCGTGGAGCTGACCAGTTGCTTTGCCAGGGGAAGCCGCTCCTGCTCGTAGGTGTCCAGCAGCGCATCGGCGGCAAGACCCTTCACCACCCAGGCAAGCTTCCACGCCAGGTTGTGGGAATCCTGCAGACCGGTATTCATGCCCTGCCCGCCGGCCGGGCTGTGGATATGCGCCGCATCTCCCGCAAAGAAAACCCTCTGCGCCCTGAAATGCCTGATGCAGCGGTGGTGCAGGCGGTAAACCGAGAACCAGGTTGTATCGCTGAACTTCAGGTCGGCTTCTATTTCCTCTTTTATATACGGTACCAGCTCGTCGAAGGAAGATGGATGCTCATTCTGGTAGGAGGGAGGGAGAATGCCTACCACGCGGAACCGGTGCTCGCCCTTCATGGGAAAGAGCGCCATAAAGGTCCTGCGTGCCGTATACAGCGACACGGCGCCGCGGCCCCAGTACCAGTCCAGCTTTGTATCGGCCACGAAAAATATGTTCTCGTAGGTGCTGCCTTCAAAAGGAATGTCGAGCAGGTGGCGCATATGGCTCTTGCCACCGTCGGCAGCGATCACGTAATCCGCTTCAATCTTCAAAACATCCTTACCGTACCGCACCTTGGCTATTACGCCTTCCTCGTGCTGCATCAGCGACAGCAGTTCGTGCTCCCAAAGCACTTCGCCTTCCAGTTCTTTCAGGTGATCGTACAGTAGCTGTTCGTTAAGGCTTTGCTCCAGGATGAGCAGGTAGGGATGGGCGCAAAGTCCTTCTCCCAGCAGCCCCAGGGGCACTTCCTGTATCTTTTTGTTCCGCACCAGGAACTGCGCCTTGCGCACTATCTCTCCCTGTTGGATGGCGGCACCGGCAATACCCATCTGCTGGTACAGCTCCAGTGTGCGGGCATGCACCACCAGGGCGCGGGACTCCCTTGTGGGCCCTGCTTTCTTATCTATGATGATGCAGTCAACTCCCTGCCGCCTGAGCTGGCAGGCAGCCATCAGGCCTGTAGGACCTGCACCAATTATCAATACATTTGTTTTCAATCCCGGCATTTGAAGGCACAAAAAAACTAAAATATGGCCATTAAGATATACACAAAAACAGGAGACAGGGGCAGTACCTCTCTGATCGGCGGTACAAAGGTCTCCAAAAGCCACATCCGCATAGAAAGCTATGGCACCGTAGACGAGCTGAATTCATGGATAGGCGTGGTCAGCGACCATGTAAGCGACGCCCCGGTAAAGGAAGCCCTGAAGGAGATACAGGACCGCCTTTTCACCATCGGCTCCTCCCTTGCCTGCGACCCCGATAAAGAACCCAAACTAAAGATCCCCGACCTCCACGACACCGATGTTACCTGGCTGGAACAGCAGATAGATGAAATGAGTGAAGTGCTCCCGCCCATGCGTGCCTTTATCCTCCCCGGCGGCGCTCCTGCCGTTTCCTTCGCCCACGTGGCCCGCTGCGTCTGCCGCCGTGCAGAGCGTATTTGCGTAGCCATGCAGGTGGAAGAAATGGAAATCGAGCCCCTTGTCCTCATCTACCTCAACCGCCTCAGCGACTACCTCTTCATGCTCTCCCGCTACGCCGGGCATTTGGCCGGCGCCGAAGAAGTGCAGTGGAAGGCGAGGGTGTGAGAAAGGGAAGGAATTAGGGATTAGGAGAGATAACCGCCAGGACGCCAAGACGCGAGGAAAGGTATAAGGCGGAAGGTAAAAGGTAAGGTTTTCAGGCTCGCCGCCTCTTTCTTGTTCCTCGCGTCCTGGCGGTTAATAAAAAATCCTTTTTTAAGGAACGTCTGTCCATAGGAACAGGCCAACGGCCAAC
>DASWNB010000351.1:0-4487 GCA_036399455.1 Flavisolibacter sp.
ATAAATCACTTCTGAGAGAAGCGCTGGCACAGGTACTTCCCGGTTATATGATCCCTTCCTTTTTTGTACAACTGGAAACATTACCCCTGACGCCCAATGGCAAGGTCAATAAAAAAGCGCTGCCGGAAATAAGCGGGGGAGATGCGATCCGGCGTCAATATATAGCACCGGGAAATGATACCGAAAGAAAGCTCGCCATGATCTGGCAGGAGGTGCTGGGTGTTGAGCCGGGTACTACCGATGACTTTTTCGCACTTGGAGGGAACTCGCTCTTGCTCACCCGCGTGGCCTCTGCCATCCGCACGGAATTGCTGGTGGAAGCCCCGATGAAAGTGCTGTTCGCCCGTCCGACCATATCGCTGCTCGGCAGCTTTATCGACACGCAGGAAAAACTGGCGCCGCAGCCCGGGATCACATCGCAGCAAAGACCTTCGAGGATACCTTTGTCCTTTTCCCAGGAGCGCCTGTGGCTGATCCACCAGATCGAGGGCAGCAGCCACTATCATATACCTGTTGTGCTCCGGCTGGCCGGCGACCTGGATAAGGATGCTCTTGCCTATGCCTTTTCGGAGATCATCAACCGCCATGAATCATTAAGGACCGTTATTGAAAAAGATGAAGACGGTGCCTTCCAGAGAATACTTTCCAAAGACCAGTGGCAACTGGATTGCCCGGACAGCTATGAAGGTGATCCGCAGGCACTGATCACCGAAGGGCTGTACCAGCCTTTTGATCTTTCCAGGGACCACATGCTTCGCGCAAAGCTTCTGAAGGTGGCGGAACGCGAATACCTGCTGGGCATCGTTTTTCACCACATCATCAGCGATGGCTGGTCCATGCCCATTTTCGTACGCGAGTTGACGGAATTGTACAAGGCGAGAAAAGAAAAAAGGCAGCCTGTATTGCCCGCTCTGTCCATCCAGTACGCCGACTATGCCATTTGGCAGCGCAATCAATGGGACAAAGGCGTGGACGCAGAAAAATCAGCTTATTGGGAGAACAAATTAAGCGATGTAAAGCCTCTTGAACTTCCCACGGATCTTCCCAGGCCCGCAGCCAGGAGCATCAGCGGCAATACCCTGAACTTTCGTGCAGGAAAAAACCTGTGCGACCAATTGAACAACCTGTCGCGGCAGCAGGGCGCTACCCTGTTCATGACCCTGCTTGCCGCCTATAAGATATTGCTGTACCGCTATACAGGCCAGCAGGACATTTGCGTAGGCAGCCCCGTAGCCAACAGGGGACAAAGGGAAATAGAACCGCTGATCGGTTTTTTTGTGAACACGCTGGCACTGCGCACCGACCTTTCAGGCAATCCTTCATTCACCGGGCTGCTTGCCCGTGTAAGGGAAACAGCCGTGGAAGCATTTTCACACCAGGATATGCCTTTTGAAAAAGTGGTGGATAGGGTGCAAAAGGAGAGGGACCTGAACCAGACATCCTTATTCCAGACCCTGTTTGTGCTGCAGAATAATGAAGCCGTGGCCTCGTCCGAGATCGGTGGAGTGGTGTTCACCACGGAACCTTTCGAACAAAAGACCTCGAAATTCGACCTCAGCTTCAACATCACCGAAGAGGACGGGCTGAACATCATCATACAATACAACAGTGACCTGTTCCTGCCAGCAACCATAGAGCGGATGAAGGGCCATTACCTGATGCTTTTATCCGCCATTGCGGCAAACCCGCTTCAACAGATCGGGCATATGAACCTGCTGACACAGGAAGAAGAGCAGCAGCTTGCCGGCTTCAATGACTTCATCGTGGAGTCTCCTGAAGGGCAAACCATTATTGACCTGTTTGAAGAACAGGCAAGGCAGAGCCCCGATGCAGTAGCGGTAGTGTTTGAAGGAAGAATGCATACTTACCGGCAGGTAAGCGAACAGTCATCACGCCTGGCGCATTACCTCAGGAAGCAGGGCGTAGAAGAAAATTCGCCCGTGCTCCTCTGCCTGGACGAATCGCTGGACCTGGTGCTCACCGGCATGCTTGGCATTCTAAAGACCGGGGCAGCCTATGTGCCGCTGGACCCCGATTATCCACAGGAGCGGGTAGATTATATTATTGAAGATACCGGCGCAAGGTTCGCAGTTTGCAACAGGAGCTGCGGCAGTGTACTCGCCAATGTCCATGTCAGGTCTATTCTCATAGAGGAAGAACTCCAGGCAATGGCAGATATGCCGGTTACAAGGCCGGAGGTCAGCATTACGCCGGAACACCTGCTTTACATTATCTATACTTCCGGGTCCACCGGTCTCCCCAAAGGAGTGGTCATCACGCAGGGCAACCTGGCGGATTATATCACGGGAATTTTTGCAAAGACCGATATACGCTCCAACCGCAGCTTTGGCCTGATGTCCACCATATCTACCGACCTGGGAAATACCGTATTGTTCGGTTCCCTGGCTTCAGGCGGAACGCTTCATGTTTTTTCAAAAGATGCACTGGGCATTCCGGGGCGCATGCACCGCTACTTCAGTGAGCATGACGTGGACTGCATCAAGATCGTGCCCTCGTACTGGAGGTCGCTGGAAAACGAAGGAACGATGCTCCTGCCGGAACGTATGATAATCTTCGGCGGCGAGGAATTATCTCCCGGGTTCCTGAAATTAATTTACGGCGCCAACCCCGCACTTAAAGTGGTGAACCATTACGGTCCTACTGAAACCACCATCGGCAAATTATTGCATTGCGTAGATCCGCAGGAAAACTACCGTGCGGTGCCTATCGGGATGCCGTTTTCCAACACCCAGGCCTATATTGTTGACCGTGATCTTTCGCTCTGCCCCGTTGGCATCCCCGGCGAACTGCTGATCGGTGGCAAGGGCGTGGCAAAAGGCTACCTGAACAAGCCGGAGCTGACCCGTGAAAAATTCATTGACCATCCCTTTGATAAGAACGGGAAGCTTTACCGCACGGGCGACCTGGCCCGCAGGCGACCCGATGGCCATATTGAATTCAAAGGCAGGATCGACTCGCAGGTAAAGATCCGGGGCTACCGGGTAGAGCCTGGTGAGATAGAGTCCGTGCTCCGGCAGTCCTCACTTGTTAAGCAATGCGCTGTCCTCGTCGGGGCCGATGCCATGGGTAACAACCAGCTTGTGGCTTACCTGGTACCGGCAGAATCCTACGACAAAAAACTAGTGCAGGCTTATCTCAGGTCAAGGCTGCCTGCGTACATGCTCCCTTCCATGCTGATGGAGCTGGATAGCCTGCCGCTGACTTCCAATGGAAAGATCAACCGCAAGGCCCTGCCTGATCCCACCGGTGTGTCGCCTGCCGCAGGCGAGTTCACGGCTCCCTCCAACGAAACGGAACAGAAACTGGCCGCGATCTGGGAGGAAGTGCTGGGACTGGAGCGCATAAGCATAACCGGTAATTTCTTTGAGCTGGGAGGGAACAGCCTGATCGCCATCCGGCTGATCAACAAAATAGAACGGATATTCAACGTCACCATAGCATTAAGGGAAGTGTTCGCACATGCGGATATTATGAGCATGGCCCTGCTTGTAAAGGCAAAGCAGGAAAAGCGCCATGCCGCCATCCCCAGGGCCGCCGTTAAAGAAAGCTATGAGCTGTCCAGCAATCAACGGAGGTTGTGGATGGCTTGCCAGGATGCTGAGAATTCAATCGCCTACAATATTTCCGGCGGGCTGCTGGTGGAAGGGCCTTTGAATATCGTCCACCTGCAGGAGGCTTATTCATTACTGGTACAACGCCACGAAAGCCTGCGAACCATCCTTGTGCAGGATGAAGAAGGCCTGCCGCGCCAGAAGATCGCCGAAACTTCTCATATAAGCTTTACTATCGAGTATGCCGATGCCCTGATTTCCGATGCGGGCATTGCGCACCTTATCAACAGTGAAAACAGGATCGCTTTCGACCTCTATGCCGGCCCCCTGGCCCGCGTGAAGGTGATTTCTTTTCCCGGAGACAGGTACCTGCTGCTGGTGACCATGCATCATATTGTCAGCGACGGGTGGTCCATGGAGATCTTCATGAAGGAATGGACGCACCTGTACTCCCTGCTGAATGGCAGCGAAGTTCCCGTCCTGCCTGACCTGCCCCTGCAATACAGGGATTTTGCAGAATGGGACCAGGCACACCTGCGCAGCCCCGCATTTGAAGAGACGGTGAATTACTGGAAGAACCGGCTGCCGGGTGATCTGCCCGTGCTGAACCTTCCCTTGTCCTATGCCCGCACCCCCGAAAGTTCCCCTGCAGGCGAAGGACTGGAATTTTCCGTTGACGACAGTCTTTACGATGCTTTGAAAAAGCTGGCCGTATCGCATAAGACCTCCTTATTCCCCGTGCTGTTCACCGCCTTCAACGTGCTGCTTTATCATATCGGCAGGCAGCGCCAGATCATCCTGGGTACTTCGGTGGCGGGGCGCAGGCACGAAAGCCTGGAGCCGCTCATTGGTTTTTTCGTGAACACGCTGGCCGTCAAAACCGCGGTGGATCCACTGGATACGTTCTCCGCCCTG
>DASWNB010000352.1:0-5846 GCA_036399455.1 Flavisolibacter sp.
TACAACTGTTTCGGGGTAGAGGCTTTTTATCATCCGCTCCCTTGTATAAAAATCAAAAGGGTTCCGCCTGCTTCCCTTTACAGGCGATACGCCCAGCACAATCACTACTTTGTTGTGTGCGGCCCTTATACGGCCGACCAGGTACTGGTGGCCTTCGTGGAGGTAAGGTGTCTGGAACCGTGCTATTATTACTGCCGTTGTACTCATATTGCGTAATTTATACGCAAATATATAACGGCGATTTTAATCAACCAAATTTTGCGTAATTAAAACGCAAAATAGGGTGCAAGGCGGAAGCTCAGTCCCAAGTCATAAGTCATAAGTCCCAAGTCCCAAGTCATAAGTCCCAAGTCATAAGTCCCAAGTCATAAGTCGCAAGTCCTAAGCAATGATCAAGACTTACGGCTTACGACTTACGGCTTAGGACTTTGGCCTTATGCCTTCTACCTTCTCCCCTACACCTCAAACAGGATTCCCTTCTTCTGAAGTTCCTGGTATCGTTTTTTATTGAACTGGTACATTTTGCTGGGGCGCCCCTTCCCTTCGGATTTTGCCACTTCATTGGTCTCATCGAGCATGTTCAGCGCCAGCATTTTCTTGGCAAAGTTCCGCCTGTCGATCTCCCTGTCCAGCAGGGCCATGTATAGCTTCTCCAAGTCGGAAAAAGGAAATTTTTTGTCCAGCAGCTCGAAGCCTATGGGCTGGTATCTTATTTTGACCCTTACTCTTTCTATGGCGGTGTTGACGATGTCCTTATGATCGAAAGCCAGTTGCGGAAGTTTTTTGATATTGAACCATTGCGCGTTCTCGGCGTCGGTGCTGGCCTTCAGTTGCTGGTACATGCTGCTTTTTACCAGGGCGAAGTAAGCCACGGAAATAATTCTTTGACGCGGGTCGCGGCCGGGCTGCCCGAAGGTGTAAAGCTGCTCCATGTAGTTGACGCGGATGCCGGTTTCTTCCTGCAGCTCTCTCTGAACGGCTTCTTCCAGCGATTCCTCCTCAAGTACAAAGCCCCCGGGCAGTGCCCACAGGTCCTTGTACGGCGGGTACTTTCGCTGTATCAGCAGCACGGAAACACCTTCATTTTTAGAATAGCCGAAAACGACCGCATCAACCGTAACTTTCATATGGGAAGTTTTGAACTTGGCGGCACAAAGTAACAGCTTATTTGTTGCTGTTGCTGCTGCCACCGCGGCGGGGCTGGTTTTTATAGATGCTGTAATCCCTCAGCATGATCTCGCCTTTCACCAGCCAGGAAATGCCAAAGGCGAACAGCGCAACCCATTCCAGCCAGAATACAGGCTTGTACCTTGCCAGGCCCCTCATCTCATCCCTGAGAAGCCCATACAAGCCAATGAGGACCACAGCAACAAGAATGATAATGCCGCAGGTGCGGAAGATCCCGTTCCTTATCTTTTTCTCCCTTGTCTTACCATCTACCTTATCATATTTTGTAAAAAGGAAGATGGACATATAGGCAAGCGTTAAAAAGAACACTGCGGCGCTGCCGTAATGAATGGCGTTCCGCAGCTTGTGCTCCTTCAGCTCAAAAAGCTTGCATACATCCACAAGGTTGCTTTCCGCCGGCACCATCGTTTCCGCATTCGTAGGGAACATGGCAATGAAAACCGCGGCAATGCCAGCTATGCCTGAAGCAATGTAGTCTTTCCCATAACCTTTGTAAGAAACGAGGAACATGCCCACCGCGAACAGGGCTCCTACCAGCCAGGGCCCGGTCCTGGTATAGTAGTAGTGGCTGATGCTACTGGCTATTATATCACACTCGCTGAAGATCCAATTACCCACAATAAGAAAAGCGGGCAGGAGAATTCCCGTCCAGCCAATTGATTTGCGCAAGGCGTTGGGCGATATTAGTCCTGGTTCTTTTTCCCGGGTTGAGGCCATGGCAGTAGTTTTAGGATTTCCAAAATACGGCGTATCACAGGAAAGCCCGGGATAATTTTAGCGGCGGTCCAAGTCGTAAGTCCTAAGTCGTAATACCGTTAGGCGTTATTCGCATGCCTTCTTCGCAGCCTCCCCCGGTTTAAGTATTCCTGGGTTAACCGCAAAGGCGCGAAGGACGCAAAGAAGCGCAAAGGGAAAGCAGAGAGAACTTCTGAACTATAGTTTTCCTTCCTGTTCTTTCGTTGTCCCCACCTCTCCGGAGTTACAGTTCTCCTGGCTGATAATAACCTGCAGAGACGTTGGGACACTAAGAGAAACACGAAGGAAAAAGGTGTTAATCCAAATGACCCTCTTTCCTCTTTGCGCTTCTTTGCGTCCTTCGCGTCCTTGCGGTTAACCCAGGAAAGTCCTCTCTACCACACGTATGTTCCTACCGCACCGGCATTGAGGGTTGTAGTGATATAGCGGTTGTTGAATTTGATGTTGAAGGTTTGCGCACTGCCGCCGTCATTCTCTACGATCAGCACCTTCTTTCCATCCGGCGTAACAAAGGCCACGTTCTCGAGGCTGTTCAGCGGGTTGCTGTGAACCCGCCTGGAGCCGGGCCGGACGAATTTTGAAGCATGAGCAATGATGTAATATGCTACGTTCCTCGATACGGAGGTTCCGATGGTGACGGCGCCCTTGCAGGTGGTGCAGCCGCCCGGCGTGTGGGGACCGTAACTTGGGTCATTCGCCAGGTTCCATTCCAGCGCAATCCTGCTCCAGTTCCGCATCGAGCCGATGACAACATTCTTCAGGTGCCACTTCAGGTCGCCGCCAAAGCTGCCGTTGGAGGCGGTGTATTGTTCCGTGAAGTACACATGGCGGTCGGGGTGGGCATTGCGTACCTGCGAAAGTGCGCTGATGTCTCCGCCATACAGGTGGAAGGCGCTGCCATCAACGTACTGCTTGGCTGCGGGGTCCGCAAGTATGGCCAGCGGGTAATCGGGGCGGTCGCAATTATGATCGTAAATAATGATCTTGGTGGTGATACCTGCCTGCTGGAAGGTTGGCCCCAAATGGTTCTTTATAAATTCCGCCTGCTCCGATGCGCTCATCAGCATGCTGGGATTATTCCCACCGTGAAGCGGCTCGTTCTGTATGGTAATAGAGCTGATGGTAATTCCGCGGGACTGCATGGCCTGGATATACTTCACAAAGTATTTTGCGTAAGCGTCATAATACTGCGGCAGCAGCTTTCCTCCCACTGAGTTGTTGTTGTCTTTCATCCATCGCGGGGCGGACCAGGGAGAACCCATAAGCCTGATAGATGGATTGATGGCAAGGATCTCTTTCAATACAGGTACGAGGTTCACGGTATCCACTCCCAGGCTGAAGTTCTGAAGGGTGGGGTCGGTCTGTCCCGGAGGCATTTCATCATAGGAAAAAACGGAGGCGCTCAGGTCGGAAGCGCCGATGCTCAGGCGCAGGTAACTCACGCCAATGTTGGTGGAATCGGTGGCGAAGAGCTCCTTCAGCAACGCGGCCCTTGCGGAAGAAGCCATGCCCCTCAACAGGTCAGCACTACCTCCCGTGAGGGTATAGCCAAAGCCGTCAACCTCCTGGAAGGCAATCGTAGAATCCACCTCTATCGTTCCATTGCCATTTCCCTGCGCCGCCCAGTTGAGCACTACGCTCTGCTTTTTAAACAGGTTGAATTCATCCTGCGTGGTCATCCACAGCGAAACGGCCGATGCCACAGGGGGCGGAGGATCGATGGGCGGCTGCCCGCCACCGCCGCCGTTACCGGGGTTGCCGCCCTTGTTGCAGGAACAGGCCAGTATGCACACGGAAAGGGCAAAGCTGATGCTGAAGGTGCTGAATATGGAGAAGCGCATAATTTGTCTTTACAGGTGTTATTGAATCACGATGGTTGAAATGGAATGCGGAAGAAACCGGAACCTTCTTAACGGTGGTACATTCCGGTAAAGGTCAAACCAACACACAGGCTGCTCACCGGTGTTCATCCGTTGCATTCCGGTATTGCGCATCGTCATTTTTTGCTTTGTGTTCTTTAGTTTTTTTCTTCTTTACAGGCGACAGGCTGAAGTAGTTCAGCTCGGGGTTGCCGCGGGTGATAAGGAGGCGAAGCTGCTGCCGTCCCCTGGCCAACCGGATCGCATCACCCTTTACTGTTTGCCAGGCTCCTGCACTTGCAGTTCCAAGCGCAAGCGCTTTTCCCATTTCTTTTCCATTGACAAGAACAGAAACAACGCCCAGGCTATCAGGTCTTGCCTCCCTTGCGCGAAGGCTGAGCGTGTACCATCCATCTGCGGGAACATCCACGGTGTACTCAAGCCATTCACCGGGCTCGGTCCAGCCTACGTAATAGCCGTTGGTGAGTGAATCGTTACACAGACCGATATCCACTCCGTCGTTCCTGTATTGTCCTCCGCGGTTCCATCCCGTTCTTTTCTGCGTGGCTACCCAGTATTCACCCGATTCAGTATCGGAATAGGAAATGCCGCTTCTTCCCTCATCGTAGTCGGCGGCATAAATAATTACCTGTTGCGACAGGGTCCTCGTAACATAAGGCCTTACTTCTCCGGAACGCACCTGGCGGAACATGGCATCGATCACGCCCCGGTGCAGTTTGTTATTTTCAATGCGAAGCGCTTTTGCTAACTGCATGAGCGTTGCTTCCGCCTCTTCGCGTGAAGGCGCGGGTCCTTCGCCTCTCCAGTATTTCAGAAGCTTTGCATATCCTTCCGGCGCAGGCACCTGCAAAGGATTGTTGGCGCCCAGCTTCTTGAGCGGCCACCAGGCCCAGCCTATATTATTTTTCTCCACCAGCGAGATGGCATCGGTGTACCAGGCATTCGAGTTCTCACCCGATTCACCCAGCCACAGCGGCACCTGCTGCTCCTCTCTTATCTTCAGGAATTGTGCAATGGACGCTTCGTCGTTCCTGTTCCAGTATTTGTGAAAGCTCACCACAAGGTTGTTGTCCCAGAGCGGGAACATGCCGTTGTAGTTATTCGCCCAGCAATTGCCTTCAATAAAAATTATATGGTTGGTATCTTCTTTCCTGATCTCTCTTGTGATGGCTGTCAGAAGCTCTTTCAGTTCCCTGTTGTTTTTTTCGCTGCAGCCGTTTTTGCTGGAAGGATCTTCAAAAGGCCAGTTGGGTTCGTTGATGAGGTCATAGCCGCCGATCCATTCTTCGTTGGCATACCTGCGCGCCAGCTCTTTCCACAGTGCAATGGTCTTGTTCTGTGCAGCAGGACTTTGCCAGAGCGAAGGGCGTGAAGTGTCGCGGTCGGAAATGGGAATGTCGTTGCCTTGTCCTCCCGGCGCTGCATGAAGGTCCAGGATAAGGTAGATGCGTGCATCCCTGCACCAGTCCAGCAGGCTGTCGGTGAGCGCAAAGCCCTTTTCGATCCAGGTGTTTTTTGTGGAATCGGGTTCCTGCTCTACGGGAAGGGTGAAGAGGTTGTAATGCATGGCCAGGCGGACAGAGTTGAATCCCCATACAGCCATCGAATCAATATCGGCGCGGGTGCAGTGGTTGGCCAGCCAGGCATCATAAAAGCGTGCAGTTGCTTTATCGCCGATAAGCTCTGTTATTTTCCTGCGGATAGTGACCTGGTTGGGGGCGATGCCATTCATCTGGAGCATATAAGGCTCCTGGAGCATCCAGCCGCCGAGGCCCATGCCGCGCAGCAGCACTTCTTCACCCTTTCCGTTCACGATCGTTTTCCCCTGCACACGCAGGAAGCCCTGAGCAAAGCATTGAAGGGAAAGAAAAAGAAGCAGGCAGGGAAGTGCTTTTTTCATGGTGAATGGTCAATGGTGAATGGTGAATGGTGAATTGGGTCGTTTATGGAGTTAGATGCTTTTTCTTAGGAAGAAGTCATCTTTTAATATTCAATATTCAATGCTCAATTCTCAAGTATCTC
>DASWNB010000353.1:0-1985 GCA_036399455.1 Flavisolibacter sp.
ACGAATGGGAAGATCAGGCCTTCAGTTGAGCGTTCTTTCTTTTGGAAGCTGGGTTACTTTTCACAAGCAGGTAGATGACAGCCTGGCTGATGAGCTCATGGGACTGGCCTATGACCGCGGCGTGAATTTCTTTGACAATGCCGAAGTATATGCGCGGGGCGAAAGCGAACGCCTTATGGGACGTGTGCTGAAAAAGAAGAACTGGGACCGCACCTCATACACCGTAAGCAGCAAGGCCTATTTCGGCTCGCGGGGACCGGACAACAAGCCTAACCAAACGGGCCTTAGCCGCAAGCACCTTATCGAAGCCTGCCACGAAGCGCTCCAAAGACTTCAAACAGATTACCTCGACCTTTATTTCTGCCACCGCCCCGATCCCAATGTACCTATCGAGGAAGTAGTGTGGACCATGAACATACTGATACAGCAGGGCAAGATACTTTACTGGGGCACCAGCGAGTGGAGCGGCACGGAGATCATGGAAGCGCATCGCGTAGCGCATCAATACAACCTGATTGGACCCTCCATGGAGCAGCCGCAATACAACCTGCTGGAAAGGGAGAAAGTAGAGAAGGATTATTTTCACATCTACCGCACCGTAGGGCTGGGCACTACTATCTGGAGCCCGCTGGCATCGGGACTGCTCACAGGAAAATATAATGATGGCATTCCTGAAGGCAGCCGCTTTGCACTCCAGGGTTTTGAATGGCTGAAGGACCGCTACGCGGTAGACGACAAACTGGGAAAGGTGCGCAAGCTTACGGAATACGCCAAAGAACTCGGCACTTCCACTGGTATTCTTTCCATAGCCTGGTGTATTGCCAATCCTAATGTCACCACGGCCATCCTGGGCGCCACACGCAGGGAGCAACTGGAAGAAAACCTCAAAGCTCTCGACCTTCTTCCCCAACTCACTCCCGAAGTAATGCAGCGCATAGAAGATATTATGCAGACAAAGCCGAATATGGGAAGCTTCTAGAGAAGCTGCGAGTTGTTAGTTACGAGCTGCGAGCCGCTGGCTGCAAGCAATCCTACTGGGGCTACTTCTCACAGCTCGTAGCTAATGACTCACAGCTTCTCTCTACCTTCCACCTTATACCCTTCCTCCGTATCTTTAATTATGAAAGGAAAAACAGCATTGATCACCGGCGGCAGCCGGGGCATAGGAAAGGCCATAGCGTTAAGACTGGCAAAAGAAGGCGTGAACATAGCCATAGCCGCCAAAACCACCGAGCCGCATCCAAAGCTTGAAGGAACCATCCACACCGCCGCAGAAGAGATCCGCGCCGCAGGCGCCGAGGCTCTTGCCCTTGCCTGCGACATCCGCTCCGAAGAGCAGATCCAAAAAGCCGTTGATGAAACAGTCGCCCGCTTTGGCGGCATCGATATACTGATAAACAATGCCAGCGCCATCAGCCTTACACCCACCGAAGCCACCGAACCCAAACGCTTCGACCTGATGCACGACATCCAGATAAGGGGCACTTTTTTCATGTGCAGGGCCTGCATCCCCCACCTGAAAAAATCCACCAACGCCCACATCCTCAACCTTTCTCCTCCCATCAACCTTAATCCCAAGTGGCTGGCGCAGCACCTGGCCTATACCATCAGCAAGTACGGAATGAGCATGATCATCCTGGGATTATCTGAGGAACTCAAAGGGGATAAAATAGCAGCTAATGCCTTGTGGCCCCGCACCACCATTGCCACCGCTGCCGTTCAAAACCTTCTGGGCGGCGATTTCCTGATGCAGATGAGCCGCACCCCCGACATTGTTGCGGAAGCTGCCTGGCATATCCTCCGCCGGCCCTCCGCCGAATGCACCGGCAACTTCTTCATCGACGAAGACGTCCTCCGCCGCGAGGGCATAACAGACTTCGGCCAGTATGCTGTAAATCCTGAGCAGAAGCTGATGACGGATATTTTCCTGGATTGAACTCTCTTGAGGCAGTTTGAGGTTTGAAGTTTGAGGTTTGAGGTTCGTT
>DASWNB010000354.1:0-2696 GCA_036399455.1 Flavisolibacter sp.
TATTAAGCGATTGGACAAGGTGCCGGGTGGGTTTTTCGGAGATGGATATTTTGTTGATGGCCTTGTCATCGTGAGCGAAGCGGGTGAGCAGGTAATCTGTTTCAAGGTAATAGCGGTGCAGCACGGGGATCATGGCATAGGCCACTACGTTGTTGCTCATCCCCCCGAGGCTCAGGGTTTTCTTTACGATGACGTAATAGCCATTGGCCAGGTGCTGGAAATATTCGCCGTCGGCCAGCGAGAAATCCGCCTCCGGCGGAAGTATCTTCTGGTTGTTCCAGAACAGCAGATCGTGCGCCCCGATGGTTTCGGCAAAAACAAAGAAGCCGTACTCTTTGGCGGCTATGTTCCTGAACTCGGCCAGTGATTCCTGCTTCAGCACCAGGCGGCGCATCAGCGCAGTATCGGACCAAAGCTCCTGCGCATCTTCCTGGTGGCCGTGGATATACCGCTCCAGCACCTTTTCCTCGTAATCCACCGAAGGCTTGATGTGGAAATACCAGGAGGTAAAAAGCGACACGATAAAAAGGGCGATAGCCGTGTACAGCAGGCTCCGCTTCGGCAGAGGGCTATGTAGCTCGGGGAGTTTCAATCCTTATCTTGTTTGATCTCGTTCCAGATGGCGTCCATTTCCTCAAGGCTCATGGCGTGCAGGTCTTTTCCTGTTGCCAGGGCTTTTTCTTCCATCCGGGTAAAGCGCTGAATGAATTTCTTATTGGTCCGTTCCAAAGCGTTCTCAGCGTCGATGTTCAAAAACCGTGCAAAGTTCACCAGCGAGAAAACCAGGTCGCCGAACTCCTCCTCCACTTTTTCCGTGCTGCCTCCGGCAATGGCTTCGTGCAGCTCCTGCTCTTCTTCTTTTACTTTTTCCCAAACCTGGTCGCGGTTTTCCCATTCAAATCCTACCTGTTTTGCTTTTTCCTGCAGCCTCATGGCCTTTACCATCGAGGGCAGCGTTTTAGGAACGCCGGCAAGGATGGATTTCTTGCCTTCCTTCAGCTTTAGTTTTTCCCAGTTCTTTTTTACATCCTCGTCGTCATTCACCACCACGTCGCCGTAGATGTGCGGGTGACGGGAGATGAGCTTTTCGCAGATGCCGTTGATCACCTGCGGCAGGGTGAACTGCTCCTGCTCGGCGCCTATTTTAGCGTAAAAAACAATATGCAGCAGCAGGTCGCCCAGCTCTTCCTTTATGGACGGCCAGTCTTTTTCCGTGATGGCATCGGTCAGCTCGTAGGTTTCCTCCAGGGTCATCTGCCTTAGTGATTCGATGGTTTGCTTGCGGTCCCAGGGACATTTTTCACGCAGGTCGTCCATGATGCCGGTCAGTCTGGCAAATGCTTCAGCAGCTTCATTCATAATCAAAAGTTTAGAAGATCGTCGATAATAAAACAAACAGCATAAACAGGGCCATCAGCGTAATAAAGCCCAGCAGGTTCACCAGCAGAAACTTCCACAGGGTCTTGAGCCATCCCTGGCCGTAGAACCTTTTCATGCCTATGTAAAGCGATACCGGCCATGCAATGCTCAATCCTGTTACCATCCAGTTGAACAGCCTCCAGCCCGACCAGTCCTTCAACTCCGACAGGCCCATTAACAGCAGCAACAGGATAAAGCTGAAGATATAGTGATAGAGGGTGAACACGGCATGGTCACTGTAGTAAAAGTTTTTCCTGCGCACATAAGCAAGCTTGAGAATGAGTGCGAAAAAAGGCAGCGAAAGAAAAAGCAGGTAAGGCAGCCGGTGCATGAAGACTTCCGAAAGGTCGCCCAGCATGCGGTTCGGGTCGTCTTCATTCCTCTTCTTGTATTCCTGCCAGCGTTTCTCCAGCCGTGCCTCCACCCAGCTTTTGCTGCCGTCCCTGGCAAAGCCGGGGCCTTCCGTTGCCGCTTCCACGCCCAACAGGTAGCGGCCGTTGTTGTGCTCCACTATAAAGTCGGTGGGCGCAGGCTGTGCCGGTGGCGTTTTCATTACTATGACTTTGGAAGTATCCATCAGCAGGGCAAGGTGGTGGCGGAGAAGTGTGTCCCCGGGTGTTCTTTGGAGTTGCTCGTACAGCCTGGAGGAGAGCATGAAGCGTTCATTGCGGGGCACGTAGCGGTCGCCGGTGTTTATGATGACGCCCCGCGGGTCCTTCATCATAAAAAAGATCAGGAAGAAGATGGTGGACGTGAACAGGTACATGCGGATGGGGTCGAGGTAGCGCATCCGCTTTCCGTCAACATATTCCTTTGGCACCTTGCCGGGGCGGAAAAACAGGTATTTAAGGGTGTCGAAAAACTTTCCGTCGAAGTGGAAGATGTCGGCTACGAAGTGCCAGCAGAGCGACCAGAAATTTTGCCGGGGGACGATATTTTCCTGTCCGCAGGCCTGGCAGTACCGGCCCTGCACCAGGGTTCCGCAGTTCAAACAATTCTTTTCCTTACGTTCCGGTTGGTGAGACACGCAAAATTTTTCTTAAAAATAGGTACAAAAACCGCAGAACCCTGAAGAGATTACCCTCAAGAGCCCGGCAATGATTATTTTTGAGAATTACAATATCGGAGGCGAAGGCATGTCCTCTCCTCTCACTGAAAACCACATGAAGATGAAATCCCTGCTCCTTGCCGCTTCTTTCCTGCTAGCACTCTCCTCGCAGGCCCAGTATTATTACAAGGACATCATTGGCACGAAGGAAACTTCCGGTCTTATCAAG
>DASWNB010000355.1:0-7656 GCA_036399455.1 Flavisolibacter sp.
CATATGCTGACGCCTTCCTGGCGGCGGGTGTACACATCCCGGGCATTTTCAATGGCCATCTGCGCATCGGCTGCATGAAGCGAGCCTACGTGCTTGTGGTCCAGTCCCTGCTTGCTGCGGATGAACACCTCCCAGAGCGGCCATTCCTGCTTTGCATCCCGGTCCGCGGCAGCGCCACCCGCTTCCCCGGGAATATCACCGTAATAGTATTTGTTGAACAATCTCATAGTCTCTGAATTAAAACCACCCATTCACGATTGACGATTCACGATTCACGTCCAAAAAAGCATCTCCCACCTCAAACGACCCTATTGACCATTCACCGCTCACGCCGCCTTCATCTCCCTTCTTTCCTTTCTCTTTTCCGCATGAGCAGTAGCGGCTTCCCTTACCCAGGCGCCTTCTTCCCAGGCCTTGCGGCGGGCATCGAGGCGCTGCTTGTTGCAGGGGCCGTTGCCGTTCACCACGTTCCAGAACTCGTCCCAGTTGATCTTTCCAAAATCGTAATGGCTGCGTTCCTCGTTCCATTTCAGGTCGGGGTCGGGGAGGGTCATGCCCAGCAGCTTTACCTGCTCGGCAATCATATCAACAAAGCGCTGGCGCAACTCGTCGTTAGTGAAGCGCTTGATCTTCCACTTCATGCTTTGCTCACTGTGCTGGCTTTCGCTGTCGTGCGGGCCAAACATCATCAGGCTGGGCCACCACCAGCGGTCGATGGCGTCCTGGACCATTGCCTTCTGCTCATCGGTGCCCTTGCTCAGCACCAGCAGGGTTTCAAAGCCCTGGCGCTGGTGAAAGCTTTCTTCCTTGCAGACCCTTATCATGGCGCGGCTGTAGGGGCCGTAAGATGCGCGGCAGAGCGGCACCTGGTTCATAATGGCGGCGCCGTCCACCAGCCAGCCTATGGCGCCCATGTCGGCCCAGGTGAGGGTGGGGTAGTTGAAAATGGATGAATACTTGGCCTTTCCGCTGTGCAACTGCTCGATCATTTCGTCGCGGCTGATGCCGAGAGTTTCGGCGGCGGAATACAGGTAAAGCCCGTGGCCTGCCTCGTCCTGCACCTTGGCTATGAGTATCTGTTTTCTTTTGAGTGATGGAGCGCGGCTGATCCAGTTGCCTTCGGGAAGCATGCCCACGATCTCGCTATGGGCGTGCTGGCTGATCTGGCGGATCAGGGTCTGCCTGTACTTCTCGGGCATCCAGTCCTTGGGCTCGATGCGTATCTCGGCATCTACCTTATCCTGGAATATCTTTTCTAAATCCTGAATAGCCATAGCAAAGCAATTATCTGCAAATTTAAACCCATGCCCTGCTTTAAGTTGTATGTGCCGTCGATATTTTTGTGAAAACTGGTTTATGAGAGCTTTCTCCCTCCTGCTTTTCAGCCTTTGCCTGGCCCTGGCCTCGGCCGCACAGGGTAACCGGCGGGTGCTTGACGAAAAAACGATTGTAAAGGATTCATCGGGAACCGTTTACCCCATGTCCATCTGGCAGCCCCTTCTTATGAAAGGCTATACCCTCAAGCCCGAGAACCCCGGTGATGAGAATACTTCCTACTGGCTGGTAAAGATGAGCCCCGAACAACTGAAGGCCCGCCTGGAAAAGATGCCCAAGCCCCGCGAAAGCCAGGCCTTCACCACCGGGAAAAAGCTCAGCCTCTTCAATGCCCACGACATCAACGGCGAAAAGCTCAACCTCAGGAACCTAAAGGGCAAGATCGTGGTCCTCAACTTCTGGTTCGTGGACTGCCGCCCCTGCCGCCTTGAAATACCCGACCTCAATGAGCTGGTGGACAGCTTCAAGACCAACGACCAGGTCATTTTCGCGGCCATAGCCCTCGACGACCGCACCACCCTGGAGAATTTCCTCAAGCTGACGCCCTTTCACTACCGCATCGTAGACAACGGCCGTTTCATTGCCGACGGCTACCGCGTCCGCTCCTATCCCACCCACGTAGTCATCGACCAGGAAGGAAAGGTGTATTTCCACACAACCGGCCTGGCGTCGAATACGGTTTATTGGGTGAGGAAGTCTATTAATGAGCTGCTGGATCAGGTTTCACGCAAAGACGCAAAGGAGCAAAGTCATTCAGGTGCGGTCAGTCATTAGTAAGTGCGAGGTGTTGGAAAATATTCAATAATCAACGATCAATGCTCAATTCTCAAGTAGGCCCTGAATTGGAAACCCCTTGAAAATTGAGCATTGAGCATTGATTATTGAGAGTTTTTGCCTTTCCTCGGTTATCGGTGGTCGCTAATCGGTCATCATTTCTGGCATGTAACAATCAAATGCCCCGCGAAGGCTTTTCCGGGGTTTGAAGTAAAGCTTTCCTTTGAATTGAGCTTATTTATGGTGCGGGCCCACATCCTGCCGATAGAATTGCCCAGCTTGTATCCGATACGGATAGAGCCGAACATCCTGCCGATGGTTTGGATGTTTTTGAAACCCGCCTTTTTCAGCAGGGCCTCTTCCTTGCCGCCGGTGGTGAAGTAGCAGTTATGGTATTGCTTGCCCTTCAGCTTGCTCAGGAAGTACTGGAAGTGGTAAAAGAAATAATACCCGTCCGTGGCAAAACGGTTTACATGCGTTACGAAGAAGGTGCCGCCGGGCTTGAGGGTGCGGTAAACCTCGGAATAGGAGTCCACCTCATCCTTCGGATGCAGGTAGCGGAGCACTTCGATGGATATGATAAGGTCGAAGCTGTTGTCGTTGAAGGGAAGGGCGGAGGAGATGCCTTCCACGAACTCGATCTCGGGGAAGTTCTTTTTGGCGAAGTCGAGCATTTTGGTGGAGGGGTCGAGACCTACCACTTCATAGCCGCGCTGCCTCATGTAGTTGGAGAAATGGCCTGTGCCGCAGCCGAGGTCGAGGATACGGGAGCCTTTGGGAAGAGAGGTGAGTACCTGGTCGATCTCGTCGAAGATCTGGTAGCGGCCGTAAATGAATTCGTTGGTGTACTTGCCTTGCTTGAAGTCTTCATAAGAGCCCTGGAAGATGCTGCTGTCCACATCATGCCGCTCAATGGCTTTTTTCCTTACCTCTGTGACTTTGTCTTGGTTGGCCATCATTGTTGAATTTGGTTGTTAATTGCTTCATTGTGATGCTTTCGAAGCCGTATTTCTTCCGCAGGAAGCTGTAGTGCTCCAGGATCGCATCGAGGGTAGCTATATTTTCTTTTAAATTTTTGCCAAAATTATGGGGATGCCACCAAAGATGGTAGCATAAATTTTTCCTGGCCGCATGGGTCATGCTTTGTTTGATACGCCTGAGCTTCAGTCCGTCTGCAAACTTCAGCTTCTGGTGAAAAGGCCTCAGGAAACGGCTGGAAGGAATATTCAGCGGCTCGCCGGGCGGCGGGGGCTTCAGCTCGGCGCAGTGGTGGCCGGTAAGGTTTATATACGAATCTACCAGGCGCATCAGCCGTATGGCGGAGGTGAGGCTGGCGCCGTTGCGCGGGTGATAGGCCCAGGCTTCCTCGTTGCCGCGGTAGCTGGTGATGCCTGCCTGCCGGCAGATCTGGAGCACTTCGGGGGAATACTGGTTTCGGGGAAAAACGATGCTTTCCAGGCGGATGCCGTAAGTGGCGGCGATATCCCGGGCAGATTCCAGGTCGGCGCGAAAGGCTTCGTTGGAGCTGCCTTCCAGGCAATAGTAATGGCTGAACGTATGCGTTCCTATCTCGTGCTCCGGGTGTTCCATCAGCAGCTCTACCAGGCTGGGAGCATAGTGGTAGGGATCTTGCCGCTCCGAGTCGCCTATCTTATCCATATACTTATTCTCGAAAGGCGAGAAGGATTTATCAGGATAATCGGGCAGCACTTCCGGGAAAAAGTGGAGCAACTCCTTCTTATTGCGGCAGAAAAGAAAGCCCACGGTAGCAAAGGTCACCTTTATGCCGTGGCGCGAAAAGCTCTCCAGCATGGCCGGTATGGCTTCCCATACACCCAGGATGTTCTCCTTGTAGGATTCAAAGCTGCGGCTGTCGCGTACACCCCAGTAAAGCTCGAAATCCAGCGTTATAACGAAATGCCCGTTAGGCAGCCTGTTTCCGGGTGAATTCATTTTTTTGGTTTGTCAGTAAAATAAGGAATGCGGCATAAAATGGCAGGCAAGGTATCTTATACCTCGACAGCGAGCCAAAGTTATAGGTGGAAATTCCTACCGCAAAGGCAAAGATCAGGGAAAATATAAGGCAGAATATGATGTTGGGGTCCTTGAAAAAGCCGGTAAATATGTTGCCCGGGCCGTTGCGGAACAGCACGTAAAGGGTAAGAAAGATAAAGACGAGCGCCTCCAGCGCCGACAGCAGCACGATCACCTTCCTGGATTCCCAAAGGAAAGGCCGGTACAGCGTTACCGCCACCGCCGCCGGGAATTTGGACATCATCCCGCCCACCGTAGGCTCAAATTCGCCGAGGTCGTAGGCAGAGCCTTCCTCTCCGGATGCATAGGTGATCCAGCCACGGGTAACCTGCGAAGTATAGGCCACTCTTTCCAGCGAATACCGGTTCAGCTCCTTGGAGAACTGTTGCGAAAAGAAGAGAAATCCCGCTACCACAATCCCGATAAAACCCGCCGAAATCAAAAACCTCAGCGCCGCCGGCTTTACCTTATGCGAATAGGTGAGCAGCAGCCAGAGGCTCAGCGAAGGCAAAAAGGCCAGCAGGATATACACCTTGATTATGCCTATAAGATAAAAGCTGAATATCAGCATGAACACGTTCCCCAACGAAAAGTCCCGGTTGATGAAGATCCGGAACGTGGTATAGACCATCCATCCCAGCCCGAACATGCAGATAGTATCCTTGAAAATAGCCGAACCCCACACCACGGTGCTGGGAATGAACAGGAAGGCCCACGCCAGCTCCTTGTGCAGCTTGGGGTAGATATTGGCAAAGGTCTTATACATGGCCCAGATGCCCGTATAGGCCAGGTAGGCAAAAAGCAGGGCCGTGGGCATATAGGTAGTGCCCGAGAACACACCAAGGACCGCCGTTATGGACGCCACCGTGTACGAAGACTTATCGCGGTAAAAAGTCAGTTGCGAGGTGTATTTGTACAATTCGGGGTGTTCATCAGGCGAGGTGCGCAGGAGCAGCCTTACCCACGAGGTAAACGAATCGCCCAGCGCCGAGTTGATGGTCCTGGCGTGATCGAAAAAGAAAAATGTATCCCCTTCACCGTAATAGTATTGGTAGACAAGTGCAATAAAGATCACCCCGCCGAACTTCACGTAAAGCCCGGGCAGGTAATACCGCCTCAGCGGGTGCCCCACAGGGTAAAGCCTGTCCCGCCGTCTCCTGGCTATGAACGACAGGATAAGCAGGAAGATCGGGGTCAGCACCAGGTCCCATATAGTCAGATACTGCTGCACGGGGGCGAAAATAGGGAAAACCGATGACCGATAAGGGACCACCGACCACCGAAGGGCCGCCTGTATTCCGGAAGTCTCTTACCCTGTAAACTCGGTTATCGGTCGTCCATCATCGGTTATCCATTCTTGCGATCCGTTTTGCCTTCTCCCACTGAACCCCTATTTTCGGCCCCTAATGATAATCCTTACAACAACATGCCCCGGGTATTACGAATCATGAACCGCCTGGTGGTGGGCGGGCCTGTGCTGAATGCGGCTTACCTGACCAAATACCTGGCGCCCGAGTATGAAACGCTCCTGGTGGTGGGGGAGAAGGAAGACCATGAGAAAAGCGCTGAATACCTGGCCCGCCAGTTGGGCATCGACTATATGACCATCCCCGGTATGGGTAGGTCCATCAACCCCGCATCGGATTATATAGCTTACCAAAAGCTCAGAAAGGTGGTAAAAAGCTTCAAACCCGATATCATTCATACCCACGCTGCAAAGCCCGGGGCGCTGGGACGAATAGCCGGTGCTTCTCTCAACGTGCCCGCTATCGTGCATACCTTTCACGGGCATGTGTTCCACTCCTACTTCAACCCGGTAAAATCCAGCTTCTTTATCAATACCGAACGCTGGCTGGCCCGCAAGACACACGCCATTATAGCTATCAGCAACCAGCAGAAAAAAGAGCTGGCGCTGGATTTCAAGATCGCACCGGAAGAAAAATTCCGCGTTATCCAGCTCGGCTTCGACCTGGACCGCTTCAGCACGGGGCAGGAAGAAAAAAGAAAGCAGTTCAGGACCGAGTTCGGGCTGCAGGACGATGAGATAGCCATCGGCATCATCGGGCGACTAGTACCCGTAAAGAACCATTACCTCTTCCTGAAGGCCATCACCCACGTACTGCACAATTCCGGTAAAAAGATAAAGGCCTTTATTATAGGCGATGGCGAAACCCGCGCCGACCTGGAGAACGTGGCACGCCAGGCCGAAATACCGTTTACCACGCAGGACGATCCCGTACACGACAAACCTCTTGTTTTTACCTCCTGGCGGAGCGATGTGGATGCGATCAATGCAGGCCTGGATATTGTATGCCTTACCTCCTTTAACGAGGGTACGCCGGTAAGCCTTATAGAGGCGCAGGCCGCCAACAAACCTATCGTATCTACCCGCGTGGGCGGCATTGCCGATATCGTGGTGGAAGGAGAAACCGCGCTGCTGTCGGATGTGCAGGATGCCGAAGGCTTCAGCAACCACCTGCTGCGGCTGGTGGAAGACGATGAGATGAGGCACAGGCTGGGCGCCAACAGCCGCGGCCATGTGCTGGAGCGCTTCAGCTACCAGCGGCTAATGAGGGATATGTCGCAACTTTACCAGGAACTGCTTCAAAAGAAAAAGAGCTGATGTTCTTCTCCCGGAAAAAAAATACAGAAACAACCGACCTGGGATGGCTCCATGCCGACATGCACTCGCACCTCGTTCCCGGCATCGACGACGGCTCGCCGGACGTGGCCACCTCGCTGGAGCTGATACGGGGGATGATGCAGTTGGGCTATAAAAAGATCATCACCACACCCCACATTTTAAAGGAAATTTACCCGAACACAGAAGCTACCATCATTCCCGGCCTGGAAAAGGTAAGGGAAGCCGCCGCCGCCGAAGGGCTGGAGGTAGAACTGAGCGCTGCCGCCGAGTATTTCATCGACGAGCATTTTGAAGAGCACCTGAAAAACCGCAAGCCCCTGCTGCGCATCAGCGGCAACATGGTGCTGGTGGAATTCTCTATGGTCACTGCTCCCATGGACCTGCAGGAAGTGCTGTTTGAAATGCAGATGCAGGATTACCAGCCCGTCATCGCCCACCCCGAACGTTATATCTACCTCACCCGCAAAAAAGAATTTTTTGACGAGCTGAAAAACACCGGCTGCTACTTCCAGCTCAACCTTCTCTCCCTCGTAGGCCACTACGGCAGCTCCGTTCAGCAGCTTGCCGAGCACCTCATCAAGCAAAACCATTACGACCTCGCCGGCACCGACCTCCACAACGCCAGGCACCTCGCTGCACTGCAAAAGCTTTCCCAATCTCCGTTGCTGAAGAAATTGAAGGAGTCCGGGGTCTTGAAGAATCATCTGCTGTAAGGATAACCGATTAGAGACCACCGACCACCGTTCTTTAATGCTGGGGTTTTCACTTTAGGTATCGGTTATCGGTAGTCCATAAGCGGTGGTCTTCTCTCTCAACCTTTTTTTCTTTAAATTGTAATTACTCCATGGCTTATACCATCAAAGAGCTCG
>DASWNB010000356.1:0-4666 GCA_036399455.1 Flavisolibacter sp.
CCCATTCACGATTGACGATTCACGATAGGCTGCCAGATTTCTGGCAGCCTTTTTTTGCCGTTCAGATTAGAGTCGGCAATTTTGCAGGAGGCTGGACAAAATGAAAAAGATCATAATTACCATAGATGGCTGGTCATCCTGCGGGAAGAGCACGCTGGCGAAACAACTGGCAAAGGAGCTCGGGTATATTTATGTGGACAGCGGAGCCATGTACCGCGCCATAACGCTTTACTTCCTGCGCAATCACGTGGACTGGACAGATAAGAAAGAAGTAAAGCAGGCGCTGGAAGACATCTCCCTTGAATTCATCTACAATCCCAAGAGTGAGAAGTCGGAGATCTACCTAAACGGCGAGAACGTGGAATACGTTATCCGCGATCTTGTAATAGCCGAAAAGGTAAGCGATGTGGCCGCCATCAAGGAAGTACGTGACTATGCCGTAGCCCAGCAGCAGAGAATGGGTAAAAGCAGGGGCATTGTAATGGATGGGCGGGACATAGGAACCGTCGTGTTCCCTGATGCGGAACTGAAAATTTTCATGAACGCCGATAATGCCGTCCGCGTGGAGCGCCGCTTCCAGGAGCTCTACGAAAAAAATCCCAACATCACCATCGAAGAGGTCAAGGCCAACCTCGAAATGCGCGACTACATAGATTCCCACCGCGAAGTCAGCCCTCTCCGCCAGGCCGAAGACGCCCGGAAGCTCGACAACACCAACCTCACCGAAAAAGAACAATTCCACAAAGCCCTCCGCTGGGCACAGGAGAAAATAGGCGAGCCAGTGGCGTAGGGGTAAATGGTGAATTGTGAATGGTGAATAGGTTCCCTATTATGGGAGATGCGTTTCAATAGCAGCCAGTCTTTTTTTAATTCTCAATATTCAATGCTCAATAATCAAGTTGTTTCTATCAGACACGCCTGAAATGAAACCATTTGATTATTGAGCATTGATTATTGAATATTTTCAAGGGATGAACTCCGCTACAGAAGAGTTTCTACCCCAATAAACGACCCCCATTCACCATTGGCCATTGACCATTCACCACTTTGGAATTCTTTTTGCCTTCCCATTGTAACAAGCACCATCCTTAGCCAGTGAAGACAGGGGCGGGCGAAAGCCCGATTAGTGAGATTAAAAACAGAGGCTATGAAAAAATCATTACTTAGCGTGATGACTGTGTGTATGGGATTGATGGCGCAGGCACAGCTCATTATCAACCAGGTTTCCGTAGCGCCGGGCAACACCGGCCAGTTCTTCGAATTATACAACCAGGGCGTTCAGCCCGGCGGCGTCAATGCCGATTGTTATTCCCTTGTAGCTTATTACCGCTCGGGAGGAGAAGAAGGCTTTTATGTGCTCGACCTTCCCAACCAGCTTGTAACTCCCCAGGGTGTGCTGGCAGCTTCGGCTTCGTCGGGCGCCGTGCAGGGTGCCCTTAATTGGAACGTTCTCCCCGCAGGGGCATCGCTCAGGAAATTCACGGCTCTTCCCACAAGGAACGGCGGCTATACAGCCTCTGCTGTGAATACGGCCCTTGACCGCTTGTTCCAGCCTTATGCAGGTGATAACGGGCCTTCATATGCCGTTCTTCTTTTTAACGGGCCTTCACTGGCTGATGCTTTTATCAGCGGTGGACAGAACTACCCGGCCATACTATCCCGTATGCCCGATCTTTCCTTTACCAGTTCCTGCGGTACGCCGGTGAACATCAGCTTCCGATCACTGGAAAGAAGTTATGCTCCTGTATTTTCCCAGGCCTCACGTGCCTTTGTACAGGACCGGGACCACTTCCGCCGCGCCGTAGGGCCTTGCGGTGAATGGTACGGCGCCCTGCGCATGTCCGATGACGGCACGCTCTACAACAGCGGCTTTGGCCTCAAGACCAGCTACACCTGCTACGACCGTTCGCTGTACTATGAAGTGCAGCGCTATGCAACGGCAACGAATTCATACACCATACGCCTTTATGCAGACAGGCCGCCTTATGGCGTGCTTGGATCAAACGATATCGAAAGGAGCCAGCAGCAGCCCGAGTACAACGCTACTACGCAGGTATATTCTTTCCGCAACATTACCGATGAATACGTGATCCTTGTTCTCGATGCCGCCGGCGAATGCTTCGACATTGTTCGTCCGGTCAGTTGTACGGACAGGGAAGAGCGCCAGCGCTCGCCCGTGAATTTTACCTGGTTTGATGTGCAGCGTAACAATGCCGCCGTGCAGGTGGCCTGGCAAACCTCGCTGGAGCAGGACCGCCGCGGCTATGAAGTACAGCGCCGCTTCGGTGAAAGCGACAACTGGAGCACCATCGCTTACGTAGTGCCCGACCTCTCTACCCAATCCAGCACCGACCAGGACATGCTGCGCTACATGTACGGCGACCAGCGCCCCGACCTGAACAGGACGGCGGAATACCGCGTAAAAGTAATCAGCCGCGACGGCCGCTACGGTTATAGCGATACCCGAACAGTTCCCGCCCTTGTGGAAGCCCGGAGCGTAAGTGTATATCCCAATCCCAGCACCGATGGAAGGTTCTCCATCAACTTCGGCAGCGACCGCTCCGTTTGGGATGTACAGTTGATCGACATGAACGGCCGCATCGTGGACCAGTGGCGCTCCATCTCTTCCAACAACTACCAGATCAGCAATATCCGTCCCGGTCATTACCTGCTCCGCCTCGTCAACCGCGAAACAGGGTTTGTGACCACGGAGAAGGTGGTGGTAGCCAGGTGAATGGCGTGAATGGTCAATGGTGAATAGGTCGTTTATGGGGGGAGATGCTTTTTGATAGCGGCAGGATTTATAAATAAATATTCAATGATCAACGCACAATGCTCAATTTTCAAGTGCGTTGCCTAATTGGAAACTCCTTGAGAATTGAATATTGTGCGTTGATCATTGAATATTTACAGGAACACTCACAATAGCAAGTCTGGCAAACAAAAAAAGGATGATCCGTTAAGATCATCCTTTTTAATTATGTTCCGTACACTAAGAAGACTGACTACTAACTACATGCATCTTCCTCTGTAAACGACCTATTCACGATTGACGATTCACGATTGACGATTCACGATTGACGATTCACGATTGACGATTCACGATTGACGATTCACGACCATCACTTCCCCTTAATCGACAGCAGCTCCACTTCAAAGATGAGTGTAGCGGCGCCGGGAATGGGGCCTGTGCCGTGGAGGCCGTAGCCGAGTTCGTAGGGAATGTAAAACTTGTACTTGGAACCTACGGGCATCAGTTGCACGCCTTCTGTCCAGCCCTTGATAACGCCTCCAAGGTTAAAGGAAATAGGTTGGCCGCGCTTGTAGGAGTTGTCGAATTCGGTTCCGTCCACCAGCGTGCCTACATAGTTTACGGTTACTTCATCGGCGGCAGTGGGCCTGGGGCCGGTGCCTTCGGTGATCACTTCATACTGGAGGCCGGAAGCCGTAGTTTTTACGCCAGCACGTTTTTTATTCGCTTCCAGGAATTTCTGGGAAGCGGCAATCGTGGGCTTTAATTTCTCCTGCTGCATGGCATCCATCAGCTTCATGATGATGTCGTTGCACTGCGCATCGCTGATCGCCAGGTTCTTCTTGGCATATACATCGCGGATGGCTTGCGATACAAGGGCGGGATTGATGTTCTTAACGCCCTGCTGCGCATAAAATGTGGCCATGCTCACACCCATGGCATAGCTGGCGGAATCCGTCAGGTTTTTCAGCGGGGGAGTGGTGGCGGCAGGTTTTTTCACGGGGGCGGGTTTTGTTTTCTGCGCATCAGCCTTGAGAACAGCCAGGGAAAGCGCAACGAACAGGATTTTCTTCATGGATAAAAAGTTGAGCAGCAAAAATAACGGAAGGGGGCGGGAGTGGTTGTGAATGTTAAATTAATTTCGCCCAATGCTCCAGGCCTCTCTCCAGCTTTACAGGAATGCCTACCAGGGCCTGCCGCCCAGGATCTGGTGGCTTTCGTTTGTAATGCTGGTGAACCGGAGCGGCACGATGGTACTTCCTTTTCTTACCGTCTATCTCACTGACCATAAAGGCTATACAAGAACCGAAGCGGGTTACGCCATGGCCGCCTTTGGCGCAGGGGCCCTGCTGGGAAGCTATTTCGGGGGAAGGCTTACGGACCGGATCGGCTTTTTTTCCGTTCAGTTCCTTAGCTTATTCCTGGGCGGGATCATGTTCTTTGTGCTGGGGCGGATGGATTCGCTCCCGATGTTCATCCTTTGCCTTTTCGTGCTCAGCGTACTGGCCGAATCGTTCCGCCCGGCCAACTCGGCGGCCATTGCGGCATACAGCAACGAATCCAACCGCACACGCTCTTATTCGCTGAACCGCCTGGCTATCAACCTGGGTTTTGCCATTGGTCCCGCCATAGGCGGCATGGTTTCCGAGTTCAGCTACGACTGGCTGTTCTGGCTTGATGGCACTACCTGTATCGTGGCCGCACTGGTACTGTTCGTGGCCCTGCCGCGGCAGGGTACCAGCCCCCGGGCACAGCAGAAGCAGGGGCTGAAGGACGGCTCTTCCGCGTTCAGGGACCGCCATTTTCTTATTGGAATGTTCTACCTCTTCCTGGTGGCCGTCTGCTTTTTCCAGCTTTTTAGCATGGTGCCCCTTTATTACAAGCAGGAATTGCACATGCGGCAGATGGAAATAG
>DASWNB010000357.1:0-2435 GCA_036399455.1 Flavisolibacter sp.
ATCCCTGATTCCCAATTCCACCAGTTCAATCATTCCTGCCGCCTTCGCCTTATACCTTACACCTTTGCACCTCCCTCTGGTATAATTTTTTAAGTGGCTATTCCCGGAATAAATCAACCGGATATGAATGCTGCTAAATCATTGCTCAGCGGCCTTGCAGGCGCCTCTGTACTTACCCTGACACATGAATCGCTTAAAAAAATTGATCCCAAGGCCCCGAGGATGGACCTGTTGGGGATGCAGGCCCTGGCAAAGGTGCTGAGAGGCACCAGTTGGTCTGATTCCCGCCTGTTTTATATTGCCCTGGCCGGCGATCTCGTTGCTAATTCATTGTATTACAGCCTCAGCGGCGTTGGCTCGTCACGTTCACTATGGCTGAGGAGCACCGCCCTGGGTGTGGCTGCCGGCGTAGGCGCCGTGTTGCTGCCCAAGCGCCTCGGACTGAACGAGGAATACAGCAGCCGCAGCCTGCACACCAAGCTGGTGACCATAGGCCTCTATGTGGCCGGCGCACTGGTTACCACGGCCGTACTGAAGCTGCTGACCAAAAAGCAAAAGGAACGTGAAACCACCTGGGAGAACAGGCTGCTGACCTCGGCGATGGGATGATGTCGTGAATCGTGAATGGTGAATGGTCAATCGTGAATGGGTCGTTTGGGGTGGAAGAAGCTGTTTGGTAGCAGGCAGTTCTTTTTCTGTAATATTCAATAATCAATTTTCAATTTTCAACGGCGTTTCAGTTCAGGGCATCTTCGTTAGGAGGTACTTGAGAATTGAAAATTGAGCGTTGAATATTGAGTATTTTCTAGGAAGACTTACCCCAGGAACAACCTTCCAAAATAAGACCTCACAGTGCTTTAACTGTGAGGTCTCTCTTTTTTTAAGAACGTTATCAAAGGTATCGTCCACATTAAAGACACGTCTGTGGACCTTCTCAAAAAGCCTTCAGGTTATCTTCCTTGATCTGCACTTCGGTGACCTTGCCGTACTTGGAAACGATCTGGCGGATTTCGTCGGCCTTGCCTACCAGGATGAACTGGAGGTTGTTCTTAGGGAAGTATTTGGCTACGATCTCGCGGGCCTTGTCAACGGTCAGCCCATCCACGTTTTTCTGGAAGTTGTTGATGAAAGACTCATCGAAGCCATACCAGAACATATTGGTGAGCAGGCCGGCCAGTTGTCCGGAAGTTTCATAATTGGGAGGGAACTGTCCCTTTACATAGTTCTTGGCGGAAGTAAGCGTTTTTTCGTCGATGCCTTTTTCGTGCATGCGGTTGAATACTTCCAGCGCCTTGTCGATGGCTGCCTCGGTGTTTTTGGTAGCGGTAAAGGTGGAGATGCGGAAAGTGCCCGCGTTCTTCAGGGGAGCAAAGCCGCTGTTGGCGCCGTAGGTAAGCCCGGTGTTCACCCTCAGCTCATCGTTGAGCCAGGAGGTGAAGCGTCCACCCAGTACCGTGTTCACCACTTCTATGGCCACGTAATCGGGATTGCTGCGGGGTACGCCGGGACCGCCGATATAAAGGGTGGTCTCACGGGCATCGTCCTTGTTTACCAGCAGCACCTGTGCGCTGGCAGGCTTTGAAACGGGCCTGTTGGCCGTGCTCACGGGCGCTGTGCCTTTTGTCCAGGAGCTGAACAGGGAGTTCAGCTTAGCCTTCATCTCCTTTGTATTGAAATCACCCACGATGGCAATGGCCGAGCCGTTGGGCATGTAGTGCGACTGGAAGAATTTCCGTGCATCATTGGCGGTGAGCTGGCGTACGGTGGCAAGGCGGCCGCTTACGGGATTGGAGTAAACATGGTCGCCGTAGATCACCTGGTTGAAATAATCGCCGATAACGTTGCGGGGGCTTTCCTTTGCCTGTTCCAGTGCAACAAGCGCCCTTTTCTTTTCTTTTTCGAACTCGGCCGTATCAAAGGCGGGGGCCGTCAGCACGTCGCGGATCATGGCCAGCACCTTGTCGCGGTCCTTAGAGGCGAACTTGGCGGAGAGGCTTGCAGACTCCTTGGAAGCATAGGTATTGAGGCTGGCGCCGATGAAATCAAGCTCCTCATCCATCTTTGCCTTGCTCATGGTCTTTGTTCCGTGCTTAAGAGCCAGGGCGGTGAGGGAGGCCAGCCCCGACTGCTGCGCATCGTAAATAGCGCCGGCGGGGAATATGGCGGAGACATTGATCATGGGAACCTCGTGCTGTTCCATCAGGTAAACCGTGAGGCCGTTCTTCAGCACGAATTTTTCATAAGCCGGCACCTTGAAGGCCGTGTTCTGCGCCCTTGCCGCGGTTGTCCAAACCAGCAGCGCCATAAGAGCCGGCAGTAGTTTTATGTTTCTCATTTTATGAAGAGGTTTTTATGTTCGTGAATCGTCAATCGTGAATCCTTGATGTGATCTGAACTTCTGAACTAAAATGCAGCAGGATCAATGTTCATTTTTG
>DASWNB010000358.1:0-6984 GCA_036399455.1 Flavisolibacter sp.
CAAAGGGAGTGCAAAAATAAGGCAGCCCAATAAATCAGCAAAATCTTTTAAGAGGTAAAAGGTAAAAGGTAGGGGTAGAAGGTTTTCTCCCCACAGCCTGCAGTTGACAGTTGACACCTAATCCCAATTCCCAATTCCTAATCCCTCCTGCTTCCTTCCACCTTTCGCCTTCTACCCTTTACCTTTATACAAACTACTCCTTATGGCTTTCAACCGCCGTTCGTTTCTGAAGAGGGCCGGGATTTTCTCCGCCACAGGGCTGGCTGCTTCGCTGGCGATGCCTGCCTGGAGCCGCAACCTGCAATCGGCCCTGAGGGAAGCTGAATCGGTTCCGCCGGACCAACTGGCCAGCGAAGAGGATTTCTGGTATTACATCCAGCAGGCCTTTACCGTTTCTCCCTCCATCATTAACCTCAATAACGGCGGCGTATCGCCGGCACCCAAAACCGTGCAGGATGCCATGAAGCGCTACTACGACCTGTCCAACGAAGCGCCTTCCTATTATATGTGGCGCATACTGGACCAGGGAAGGGAAAGCCTCAGGGGAGGATTGGCCGGCCTGGCAGGCTGCTCACCGGAAGAAATAGCCATCAACCGCAACTCCTCCGAAGGACTGGAGACCATCATCTTCGGGCTGAGCCTGAAGCCGGGTGATGAAGTGGTGGCGGCAAAGCAGGACTATCCCAACATGATCAATGCCTGGAAACAGCGGGAGCTGCGCGACGGCATAAAGATCAACTGGATCAACCTGGACCTTCCTTCCGAGGACGAGCAGTACATGGTGCGGCAATATGTGCAGGCTTTCGGTCCGAAAACAAAGGTGGTGCACCTGACGCACGTCATCAACTGGAACGGCCAGGTACTCCCGGTGCGAAAGATAGCCGACGAGGCAAAAAAGCGGGGCATTGAAGTGCTGGTGGACGGCGCCCACAGCTTTGCGCATTTCCAGTTCACTATTCCGGGCCTCAACTGCGATTATTTTGCTACCAGCCTGCACAAGTGGCTGTATGCGCCCATCGGCAGCGGCATGTTGTATGTGAGAAAAGAAAAAATACCTTCCCTGTACCCACTCTTCGCCAGCGATAACCCGCTGAAGGACGACATACGCAAGTTCGAGCACCTGGGCACACGCCCTTTCTTTATCGAGCAGGCCATCACCAAGGCGCTTGAGTTCCACGACATGATCGGCAGCGAACGCAAGGAAATGCGCCTTCATTACCTGAAGAATTACTGGATGGACAAGGTAAAGGACATTCCCAAAGTAAAGCTCCATACCTCCATGCAGCAACGCTGGGGCTGTGCCATCGGCATGGTATCCGTTGAGGGAAAGACCCCTGCGGAGCTGGATTCCTACCTTATGACCCACCACAAGGTCCACGCCGTAGGCATCAACTGGGAAAACATCAAAGGCGTCCGTGTCACCCCGAACGTATATACTACTACAAAGAACCTTGATGTGTTGGTTAAGGGCATCAGGGAGTTTGCAAGAACGTAGAGGTATTGGTTTCTGGTTTACAGTTTCTTGTTTCTGGTTCTTTAGGTGTGCCAGTCCCTGTTCTTAGCGTTCACTTCGTGCCCCGCCGCCTTTGTGGTTAACCACGAAGACGCAGAGCTACGGAGACTCACCAAGCAAAGGAAAGGTGATCTAAAGATCCAGAAACAAGAAACTGCAAACCAGAACCCTTCCTATTTCTTCAACCAGAAGTCTATCCTTTCTCCAACAGACACACCAAAGTTGTCTACGAACAAAGTAGGTACTGCGTAAAGGTTGACGGAGACGCCGCGAGGCACGTCGATGGCGCTGTAAGGAATGTGCAGCCACCACTTGCCCTGGCGGAAGCCTTCGGTGTCGATGGTATATTCATTTGTATAACCCGCCGCGAAGTTGTTGATGTCTGCGTAGTCGGGGTAGATGAGGCTCTTGACCTGCTTGCCGGTTTCGGCATCGTAAACGTGTACCACTATCTGGAATTTCTTTCCAAGTCCGGGTGGTATGTCCAGCGTGCCTTCCACCTTCATGGCTTCGCCTCTTTCAGGCTCGCCTTCGATGGTGACGTTGTAGGTAACGTTGGTCTGGTGGAACTTGATGGTATCGGTAGAGGCGGGGTTAGGATTGGCAGACTGCGGGTTTTGCAGGGCGCCTTCGCCGGTGTAGCCGTCCTTTGCGATAAAGCCATACTGAACTACTTCGGGGAAGAGCTTGTAGGTAACCCAGCTATAGCCCTGGTCGCCCCATTCCTTGCCCCAACTGTTCATCAGCTTAAAGGCTTTCTTCCTGTCGCTATAGCCAACCACCACCATGGCGTGGCCGCCGGCCGGCGTGCCTTTTCTTTTCCATATATAATCTTCCTTCAGTGCGTAGCCGTCGTGCATGAACTCCTCCGAAACGGAGGCGCCGATAACAATGGGATAACCCGCGGCAAGTTGTGCTTTCACCTGGCGCAGGTCCGATACGTCCACCTGCTTCCAGTAGTCGATGCGGAAGCGGCGGGCGCTGAGGCGGGCGGTTTTATTGGGAGTGGCGGTCCACTCGGTGGATTCGTAAGGCATTTCCTCCATCAGGCAGGCGCCCTGCTGCGACAGAACGGCGAGGCCGTCGGTTACATAAGTGGGGGCGTTCTCGCCGCCATTGATCTGGTTATAGATAAAGGAAGGGCTGAAGAGCAGTTGGCGTCCCGTTTCTTTTTTCTCCTGGTAGCTTTTGAGTGCATATGAAAGTGCCCAGGCCACGCAGGATTGCTGGTCGCCCTGGTTGCCTACTTCGGGCATGTCGGATGAAAGATCAATGGAGGAAGGCAGCTCGTCGCCGCCAAAGGGAACGGAGGCGGTGGGGACCCTTCCCAGCCTTTCCTCTGTTTCGAACTTCATCCCCATTTTGAGCTTCTTGGAGCGTTTGGATTTCTTCGAGACGGGTTCCTCTTCGCCGCCATCGTTGTTGTTGCATGAAACTGCGAGTGTTGCCAGCAGGGCGGCAATGCCAAGAAAGGAGAGCAATCTTTTCATAAACAGTATATGAGTTTCTGGTTTTTAGTTTCTGGTTGGTGGATTAACCGCCAGGACGCCAAGGCGCAAAGAAGGACAAGTATAAGCGGCGCATAGCCTAATTCCAAATTCCTTTCGCCTTTCGCCTTTCGCCTTTCGCCTTTCGCCTTTCGTCAGACGGCGGACAGCAGGAAATAGTTGGTTTTGCCTTTTTGTATGAGCAGGTACTTGCTGTGAAGCAGTTTTTCCTCGCTGATATTTTCCTGGGGCGTAGCCACTTTTTGGCGGTTGATGCTGACGCCGCCGTTCTGGATCATCTTGCGGGCTTCGCCCCTGCTGGGGAACACGCCGGTATCGGCCAGCAGGCTTACCACGTCTATGCCGGAGGCCAGCCGCGATTTTTCTATTTCTACTTTTACAATGCCTTCCATGCCTTCCAGGTCTTCCACGCTCAGGGCATCGGCAGAGGCGTTCTGCTGTGAGAAGAGCTTTTCGGTGGTTTCCAACGCTTTCCTGTACTCTTCCCCGCCATGTACATAGATGGTTACCTCCTGGGCCAGCCTTTTCTGGAGAATACGTTTGGAAGCGTCCTTTCGGTGCTCCGCTATTAATTCCTCCACTTCGCCCTGCTCCATGAAGGTGAATATTTTGATCCATTTCTCCGCGTCGGCATCGGCCGATTTAAGCCAGAACTGGTAGAAAAGATAGGGGCTGGTCTTTTCGGCGTCCAGCCATACATTGCCCTGCTCGGACTTGCCGAATTTGCTGCCATCGGCCTTGGTGATGAGCGGGCAGGTAAAGGCAAAGGCTTCGCCCTGTGCCTTGCGGCGAACGAGTTCGGTGCCGGTGGTTATATTACCCCACTGGTCGCTGCCACCCATTTGAAGTTTGCAGTTTTTATTGGTATAGAGCCAGTAAAAGTCGTAGCCCTGTATAAGCTGGTAGGTGAATTCCGTGAAGGAGATGCCTGTTTCACTTTCGATGCGCTTGCGTACGCTGTCCTTGTTCATCATGTAATTGACGGTGATGTGCTTGCCTACATCGCGGATAAAGTGGAGGAAATTCATATTCCTGAACCAGTCGTAGTTGTTCACCATCTCGGCCCCTGTGGGCTTTGAAGGGTCGAAATCCAGGAATTTCATCAGTTGGTTACGGATGCCTTCCAGGTTTTTCTGCAGGGTTTCTTCGTCCAGCAACTGGCGTTCCTGTGATTTGTGCGTGGGATCGCCTACCATGCCGGTGGCCCCGCCTACAAGGGCAATGGGTTTGTGACCGGCCCTTTGCAGGTGCGCCAGCAGGATGATGGGCACCAGGCTGCCGATGTGCAGCGAGTCGGCCGTAGGGTCGAATCCTATATACCCCGTAGTTATTTCCTTGGCCAGTTGCTCTTCGGTGCCGGGCATGATGTCCTGTATCAGTCCTCTCCAGCGCAGTTCTTCTATCAGATTCATGAAAATTGCTCTTTGGCCGCAAAAATAGGGTAAAAGGCAGAGGGCTGAAGGGGAAGGGCGGGGTCCCTTTGGCCGTCTAAGGCTTGCCGGAGGCGGCACGGTCCACAGCCGGTCGTTTGGGGTGGGAGAAGCTTTTCTTTCGTAGCGGTCGGTTATTCCCAATATTCAATGATCAATGTTCAATTCTCAAGTGGGTTCCTGGAATGGAAACTCCTTGAAAATTGAGCATTGGACATTGATTATTGAACATTTATACTTTCGCGCAAGCGGCCTCTACCATATTTAGTGCGTCTAACCTCTTCACCGTCAGCCCTTTGCCTTCCGCCTTCCGCTTCGCCAAATATTGCTTGCCAGGACTATGAAATTGAAAACCAAACGATTATTTTTGTAGACGCAGCTAAAACCTTTGAAAGACCGTCAATTAAATCCATTGCTTATCCGAAAATCGACTAAATGAAAATCAACCTCCGGGCGCTTGTTGTGCTCACCCTTCTGGTCACTTCCGGGGCCAGCGCCCAATTCCGTAAGTATTCCAACGAATTTCTCAACATAGGAGCCGGTGCAAGAGGCCTTGCCATGGGAAGCTCCCAGGTGGCTTCGGTAAAGGACGGCACCGCCGGTTACTGGAATCCCGCAGGCCTTGCAGGCGTTGAGGACTACGGCAATGTGAACGTCATGCACGCCGAGTATTTCGCGGGGATAGGCAAGTACGACTACGCCAGCATCGCCATACCCCTCTCCGGCAATAAAAGGACCATCGCCATTACGGGCCTCCGCTTTGCCGTGGACGATATCATGAACACGCTCTTCCTGGTGGAACCCGACGGCTCCATCAATTATAATAATATACAGGCTTTCTCCTCCGCCGATTATGGCTTCCTGCTTTCCTACGGGCAAAAGCTGAAGGAGACCGAGAACAAAAAGGTCAACTTCGGCGTAAATGCAAAGGTCATCCACAGGAGCGTGGGCAAGTTCGCCAGGGCCTGGGGCTTTGGCCTGGATGCGGGCCTGCAGATCGAGACAGGAAAATGGAAGCTTGGTTTTGCCGGCCGCGACATCACCACCACTTTCAACGCCTGGAGCTTCAACTTCACCGAAAGGGAAAAGCAGGTGCTTTACCTGACCAATAATGAGATCCCGGTAAAATCCACTGAGATGACCGCACCCCGCCTGGTGGCCGGCATAGCACGTGATTTCAGGCTGGGTAAGAAGATGAGCCTGCTGGCAGAAGCCAATTTTGACCTTACATTCGATGGAAAGAGGAATACGCTGGTAAGCGCCGATCCCGTGAGCATAGACCCTAAACTGGGCCTGGAACTGAATATGAACAGCGTGTTTTTCCTGAGGGCAGGTATCAACAACTTCCAGAGAGCATTGGCCGATGGCGATACGCTGAACCAGAAAAAGGTATGGATCTACCAGCCCAGCGCAGGCGCCGGTTTCAGGATACAGAACGTGCAGATCGATTATGCCTTCACTAACCTGGCCAACCAATCCAACCCGCTGTTTACCCATGTATTCTCTCTGCAACTCGACCTGGTAAACGATAAAAAGAAAAAGCAATAATCCCCGTACTCCAAAACTATACTCATGAAAAAGATCCTGTTTGTCTTATTGCTCACCAGCAGCTTCGTGGCCCGGGGCCAGGTGTTCAATAACGAATGGATAGACTATTCGAAAACCTATTACAAGTTCAAGGTGGGACAGACCGGCCTTTACCGGCTGCCGCATTCCGTGCTGTCCGCCGCAGGGCTGGGGAGTACGCCTGCCGCCCACTTCCAGCTCTGGCGCAACGGAAAGGAAGTGCCCATCTACATCTCCACCAATGCTTCCACGCTTTCCTCCGGCGACTACATCGAGTTCTGGGGTGAAAGGAACGACGGCAAGCCCGACAAGGAATTGTACCGCATTGCCGATAACCAGCTTAGCAGCCGTCACAGCCTTGAGACCGATACGGCCGCTTTCTTCCTTACGGTAAACCCGGCAGGCAACAACCTGCGCCTAACGCCAACGAACAATAATATCGCAACAAATACACTGCTGCCCGAGCCTTATTTCATATACACCTGGGGCCAGTATTTCAGGGAAAAGATGCACAACGGCTACGCCGTGAACGTGGGTGAATATCTTTATTCCTCTTCTTACGACAAAGGCGAGGGATGGACTTCCACGGACATCGGCAGGAACGCCAGCCATACCGTGAACCTTCCCAACCTGTATGCCTATACCGGTACCGCCCCTACGCCCAAATTCAGCATAGCGGTGTCCGGCAACGCCATCAATCCCCGCAGGTACAGGGCCCGCATCAACGGCGACTCGGTCACCGGGAACTATGTAGACTATTTCAACTACAGCCGCGATACGGCCGAATTCCCCATAACGCTTATATCGGGCAGCTCCGGCTCTGTCCAGGTAACCAACCTGGGTACCGTTGCCAACGACCGCATGGTGGTGCACCAGTATGAGATCACTTACCCCCGCCAGTTCAACTTTGGCGGCGCCACCACTTTCGAGTTCAAGATGCCCGCCAGCGCGCAGGGTAATTACCTGG
>DASWNB010000359.1:0-2952 GCA_036399455.1 Flavisolibacter sp.
GAAGGACGGCCGCCACATAATCCGCATCGTCATCCATCCCCGCGACCCAAACACGGTATGGGCAGCGGTGATGGGACACCTCTTCGGCCCCAACGAAATGCGCGGCGTATATAAAACCACCGACGGCGGCAAAAACTGGAAGCGAGTGCTGTACGTAAACAACCAGACCGGCGCCAGCGACCTGGTAATGGAATTCGGCAATCCCGAAGTGCTGTATGCCGGCACCTGGCGCCTGCTGCGCACACCCTACTCGCTGGAAAGCGGCGGCGAAGGCAGCGGCATATGGAAAAGCATGGACGGTGGCGAAACCTGGACCAACATATCCACCCGCAAAGGACTGCCCAAAGGCGTATGGGGAATTACCGGCATTGCCGTGGCGCCCTCCAACCCTGAAAAAATCTATTCGCTTATCGAGAATCCCAACGGGGGACTGTACGTTTCCAATGACGCCGGCGAATCGTGGACTCTGGTCAGCAGCGACAATAACATCCGCCAGCGGGCCTGGTATTATACAAAGATCTTTGTCGATCCCAAGAACGAAAACCTCGTGTATGCTCCCAACGTTGGCTTTATGCGCAGCCGCGACGGCGGACGCACCTTCCAGTCCGTCCGCACCCCCCACAGCGACCACCACGACCTGTGGATAGACCCCGAAGACGGCAACCGCATGGTTGTAGCCGATGACGGCGGCGCTCAGGTATCTTTCGACGGCGGCGAGAACTGGAGCACCTACATGAACCAGCCTACCGCGCAGATCTACCGCGTATCTACCGATAATTCTTTCCCTTACCGCATACTGGGCGCACAGCAGGATAACTCCACCCTGCGCATCCGCAGCCGAACCAGTGGCGCAGCCATCACGGACCGCGACTGGGAATCTACGGCAGGCAGCGAAAGCGGCTACGTGGTGGCCGATCCGCTGAACCCCGACATTGTTTACGGCGGCAACTACGGCGGCTATCTTTCCCGCCTCGATCACAAGACCGGCGAAGACAGGGCTATCACCGTTTGGCCCGACAACCCCATGGGTGCAGGCGCCGACGTGCTCAAATACAGGTTCCAGTGGAACTTCCCCATCTTCTTTTCACCCCACAATCCCAAGAGGCTGTACGCAGCAGGCAACCACCTGTTTGCCACGGAGGATGAAGGGCAAAGCTGGGAGCAGATCTCTCCCGACCTCACTACCAACGACAAGACACGCCAGGGACCAAGCGGCGGACCCATTACCAAGGACAATACTTCGGTTGAATACTACTCTACCATCTTCACCGCTGCCGAATCGCCTTATGAAAAAGATTTGCTTTGGACGGGAAGCGATGACGGCCTGATACACGTGAGCAGGAACGGCGGCAAGAACTGGGAAAACGTAACACCCAGGCAGGCTCCCAAATGGATCATGTGGAACAGCATTGATGCGGACCCTTTCAAAAAAGGAGCGGCTTACGTGGTGGGCACCCGCTACAAGAGCGACGACTACACGCCTTACATCTACAAAACCGAAGACTATGGCAAAAGCTGGGAGCTGATCACCGACGGCATAGATAAAATGCACTTTACCCGCGTGGTCCGTGCCGACCAAAAGCGTCCCGGCCTGCTGTATGCGGGCACGGAGTTCGGCATGTACGTGTCCTTCGACGATGGCGACAACTGGAAGCCTTTCCAGCTCAACCTGCCGGTAGTTCCCATTACGGACCTTACCATCAAGGAGAACGACCTGGTAGTGGCCACGCAGGGCCGCTCGTTCTATGTGCTGGACGACCTGAGCGTGCTTCAGCAGTTCAACGGTTCGCTGGTGAACAAGAGCCTTCACGTATTTGATGTGAACCCGGCTTACCGTATGCAATCCAACCCCTTTTCCGCCAACTTCGGCACGCCCCGCAATGCGGGAGCCAATCCGCCCGCCGGCGTGGTGATCAACTACTACGTAAGGCAGGTGCCCGATTCGGTAAAGGCTTCGGTAACGATACTGGACGGGGAACGCAAAACGGTAAAAACCTTTACCACCGATGCAAAGGAAGCCACTGCAAAACTGGACGTGAACCGCGGCATGAACCAGTTTGTATGGAACATGCTTTATCCCGAAGGAGAGCGGATTGAGGGAATGATCCTGTGGAATGGCGTGCCCCGCGGCATAATGGCTCCTCCCGGCACTTACTACGCCCGGTTCAAGGTAGATAAGGACTCCGTGGAAGTGCCCTTCACCATCAGGGCCAATCCGAACTACAAGACCACCGATGCCGAATACCGTGAGCAGTTTGCCTTCCTGGGGCAGGTAAGGGAGAAATTCAATGAAACACAGAAGGCCATAAAGGACATAAGGGCTTTGCGTACGCAGATCAGCTCCTTTGTAAGCCTTCAGGGCCGGAACGTGCCCGCCGAAGTAAAGAGCGCTGCGGACAGCATCACCAGGAAGCTTACGGCCATAGAGGAAACCCTGTACCAGACCAAGGCCCGCAGCGGGCAGGACGTGCTCAATTACCCCATCAAGCTGAACGACAAGCTGGCGGGTGTATTTGAAACCGCCAACAGCGGTTATGCCGCCCCCAGCCGCCAGGCAAAGGATGTGTACGCCGAACTGGCCGCCCAGGTGGACCGCGAGCTGGCCCTGCTCAGGACCATCAAAACAAAGGATATCCCCGCCTTCAATGAGCTGATCAGGCAAAAAAGCCTGCCCGTCATAGGGGTAAACTGATGAAGTAGCTGTTGGCTGTTAGCCATTAGCTAATAGCCATCAGCCATCAACAGTAAATACCTAAATGGTATATATCAATCAGCTATGATTCTTTAAAAGGCTAGCATTATATTTGTTATTACACCCTTCCTGACCATGAGATGTTTAATTGTCGATGATAACAAAATGGCCCTTATGGCCATCAAGCAACTGGTAGCGCAGGTAGAAAACCTGGAGCTGGCCGGAGAGAGCAAGGATGCCATGGAGGCATACAATTATCT
>DASWNB010000360.1:0-3550 GCA_036399455.1 Flavisolibacter sp.
GGGAGAGGGCATCGCCGATGGCGAAGAAAAGGTAGAACTCCATCCAGTCCGAGATCATGCTCACCTTCTGGTAATAGAAGGAGAGGAAGTAAAGGCCAATGCCCAGCACCAACTGCGCCCACACGCTTACCCGCAGCTTTATCTTGAGCAGCAGGTAGATCATGGTAGTATTGAACAGCGCAGGAAGATACCAGAACTGGTCGAGGTTGCGGGGCTGGTAAAGAATGAAGCTGTAGTCTTCGAGCGTCCTGTCGGAATTGGTAATGCCCGAAAGGGCTATCTGAAGCGATACCTGTATGAAGGCCCATACAAGATAGGGGTAGAGCAGTGTTTCGAATTTAAGCCAGGCAAGCTTTTTCAGGGTTCGCTTGGCGATGCTGGAGTTGATGAAGATGCCCGAGAGGATAAAGAACAGGGGCATGCGGAAACTGTAGAAGATCATGTTGGCATCTGCCAGCGCTACCGGCACTTCCACCTGGCTTCGCTCGATTCCTATCAGCACATGGCGATACACTACCAGAAGTATGGCAATACCCTTCAGGTAATCCACCCAGGGGTACCTGTTCTTTTCAAGTACCTTCAGGTTGAATGCCCTGGATAGCCAGCATCGTATATCAGCCCGGTGAGCTTTCATCAGTTTCTAGGTTGCAGCAATATTCAATAGCTTCTTAGGGCGGCTCAAAAAGTCGTCTAGCGGATAACGCTCTGAAGGTCTGTTCCTATGATCTTTTCTATATCCAGTTCCAGCAGGTCTCTTTGCAATTCAAGATTGATCATGCGGGTTTTTTCCCCGTTGATATTTCTTTGTGCTGCATTATATATGTCAATAGTGACTGTTCCTTTTTTGAATTTCTCTTCGGTCTGCATCAGCTCAACTTCCATGTCGTTGAGCATTTCGGCCTGCAGGGCAATAAGTTCCTGGTAAGCCCTGTACTGCTTGTATTTCGAAAGAACTTCGGCCCTGATGCTTCTTCTCAATTGCTCCTGGCTCAATTCGCCAATAGCCACTCCTTCCTGTGCGGCCCTTACTTCAGTTCTTGAAAAGATCGTTCCCAGGGGAATGGTCAGTCCAAAGAAGTATTTGGGATATACATAGGCGGTGCCGGGAGTGCTGCTCTTGGCAAAGCTCTGGTCGTTATAGTTGGTGGATATGGAGAGCAGGTTAAGCCATGAGTTCTTGGCGCTTTTCAATTGGTATTCGTACACCTTGTTTTGGTGCTCGCCGGTTTTGTAGGCGGGACCTTGCAGCGCCAGTTCCACCAGCTTTTCTTCGATGGCGGCCGAGTCGGCAGCGGTGCGGGGCCTGGATGTCTGGGCGCCGGCCTGAATGCAGAGCAACAGGAGCAGGAAGGGAAGAAAACGATGGCCGGTGATGGGCAGCATAGTTCCGGTTTTTGAGTTTGCAGTTTTCATGGTTAAGTTTTTTCCAGCAAGCGGGCTGGACCGTACCTATAAGGAAATATTCTAAAGTATAGTACAATGATAGCTAAAACGGGGATTATAAGCAACTTCAGTTTGCAGGGCTCCGCAAAGCTTCACGGCATCAGGCTACGTTCACGTTCTTCAGGTCCACCATGTTCAGGATAGAGCCGGTGAATTTACCGTTCAGCTCCTTGAAGAAGGATATGGACTGCTTGTCGATCTGCTTGATGATATGATTGGCTGAAAATACGGCAATCACTCCATCCACGTACTGCGCCAGCTCCTTGCTGTCCGAGAAATCGTTCAGCGGGGGGCCTTCCAGGAATATATAATCAAAATCGCCGGTCAGTTTGTGGAGGTGCTGAAGGATATTTTCGCGGGGCAGTATCTCTGAAGGAGTATAGTCGCCGCCTTCGGAGCCGATGGCGTACACCGTGCCTACACCAATGTCTTTCGAAAACCCTTTTACCTGCTCCATCAGCGCTTCCTTGTCGGATTTGTAGGGAACGATCTTTTCCAGTATGGGATCGGCATTAAGCTGTACGGTAAGATCGTTGTTGCAGAAGTTGGTATCGATGATGAGGATCCTTTTCTTGCTCAGGCTCATGCTGTACGACAGCGCCTGTATGAGCGTGGTCTTTCCCTGTCCCTTCTTGGTGCTGGTAAAGAGGAAGACCTTTTTGCCGCTGCGTTCTATTTCGTAGCGCAGCTTGCGCAGGGATTCCCGGAAGATGTTGTTCCGGTTCTTTTCCGTCGCATTCTCGCCGTTATCCTTGTTGGACACGATGTCTGCCAGGTTCCTGTTCTTCAGGTTGGCGAAGTTGATCATGCTGATAAGCTTCAGTCCAACGGTCTTTGAGAAGATGATGGGCGTTTTGATGGACGAGTCCATATAAGCCAGCAGGATGATCACCAGCATGCTGGTCACCATGGCGGCGGCGCCGGCCATTCCCACGATCATTTTTCTTTTGGAGGGCTCGGGCTCGATGGCAGGCTGTCCAAGCACCACCTGGCGGAAGTTATTTACGGAGGATGAGTTGTAGTCGATGGCGTTGCTCCACTTTTCCTTTGCATCAAGGTATTCCTTGTTGGCCAGTTCCCTTTCCTTGAGCAGGGCTTCAGCAGTAGCGCCCTGCGATGCCAGCGCCGATACGCTTCCATTAAGCTGGTTGATACGGCCCTGGTAAGTGGCTATGTTGGTCCTGCCTGCCTGTATGTCCATTTCAAGCTCGGCTTTTTTGTCCAGCAGGTCGCTGCGGCTTTCACCGGGGCGTGCCGAAACCGTTTCATTGTCGTTGGAGGAGTTGCTGAGCATTTTCTGGTACTCAGAATTCAACTGGTTGTAGCGGGCCAGCAGGGTTTTGTCGCTGGGGTTATCAAGATAAGCCCTGTAAGCGGCAGTTGCGGCTTTGCGGGCCATCAGTATTTCTTCATTCTGGCTGCCCGGACGGGTGGAAGGAGTGGAGCTCAGGCTGGCCAGCTTCTGGTTCACGCGGCGCAGGTCGAATTCCAGGTCGGTCACGCGGGCTTTTTCGTCCTGCAGCTTGTTTTCAAAATCCGAAATCAGCGTGCGGGTGCTCAGGCTGGCGTCTTCTGCGCCGATGGAATAGCCTTTGTCGCGCAGCAGTGCGTTCTTGATATCGAGCTCCTGCTTTTTGCTGTCCATGATCTTCTTGAGGGTGTCGATGGCTTCCTGCGATTTGTCGCTCCTGACGCCACGGTAGTAGCGGAGGAACTGGGGGAAGATATTGTTCACTACGAAGGCGGACAGCTCCGGGTTATGCGACATGTAGTCGATGCGGATATAGTCCGTGCGGTCGCGGCGGAAGACGTTCAGGCTCTGGGTGATGGTCTTGTAGTCGTACCCGTGGAGCCGCAGGAATTCAAGCAGCTTTTTCTCGTCCTGGTTGTACGAGGTGAGCACGGTCATGTTGTCCAGCTTTTCCTGGAAGATCTTGCGGGCTTCGGCCAGGTTTACCTGCTTATAGATTGGCGACTGCTTCTGCTCGGGTGTGAGCTGCCGGAAGGGCCGCTTGGAATCCATGTCGTGCAGGATAAGCATGTACGACAGCAGGCTGGTAACGGTAGGGGAAGTAAAGGTGACGATGACGTTGTTGAACTTCGTCTC
>DASWNB010000361.1:0-8210 GCA_036399455.1 Flavisolibacter sp.
CGTTGGTGATGACAGGCTCGTGGATGTGCTGCGTGATGTCGCGGAAGAGGGTGTTTGGGCGGAACATGTTCATCCATTTGTGGCCGTCCGGGCTGTTGGAGAGTACGACGGCCATAGCGCCGCGGTGGTCGTTGTCGCCAAGGCGCGTCCATCCGATGGTGTTGGGATCATCGAAATAATCGTGCTGGTCGCCGAAGTTGTATTCTTTCCGGGCCCAGAGAAGTTTGTCGATCAGCCATCTGTGGCTGGCAAGGTTTATATTTCTGTTCTTGTCGTTATAGGATGCGCCATAGTAATCTGCATGGAAAACGCAGGGATAGCCTTCGCTTCGTAACAAAATAAGCGCATAGGCAAGGGGCTTGAACCAGTCCTCCACCGGCGACTCCAGCATCTGGCAAGGCTGCGAATCGTGGTTCTCAACAAAGGTCACTGCCTTGTCCGGACGCTCCTTCATCAGCGTGCCTTCCAGTATATGGCGCAGGTCGTAACTGCTTCCCGATTTACTGGCGTTATGGAATTTAAAATGCAGCGGTACGTCGAAGAGCGACATGGCGCCGTTTATCTTATCCAGGTAGTCGTGGAGCTCTCTTATACTCCCGGACCAGTATTCGCCCACGCTGAAAAGTTCCCTTCCCGAACGCTGCCGCAAATCGGCCAGCCAGCCGGGAAAAAAGGACGCGCGGATATGCTTTACGGCATCTATCCTGAACCCATCCACACCGGTAAACTCCAGGAACCATTTGCCCCAATAGGCCAATTCTCCTTTTACGAATTCATTGGACGTGTCCAGGTCATTAGCCAGCAGGTAATCGTAGTTGTCATGCTCGTGGCTTACTTCGGTTTCAAAATTTTTTTCTTTCAGCCGGAAGATCCTTTCGGTAAGGTTGGGGAAATTGGCATCGTAAGAAAGCGAATCAAAACACCACCAGTGCCATTGCATGGAAGAGTAGGCGTTCCTGCGCCCGGGAAAGGTAAACCGGGTGTAGGCCTTGATTATATACCAGTCGGACAGCACCTGGTTGCGGCGGTGCTTGTCTATCAGTTGCGCCCAAACTTCCTCGGTTTCGTCGCCTCCGTCCTTATGGTTGAACACCACATCGGCATAGCACTGCATGCCGCTGTCCTGCACCGTTCTGATGGCATTCAGCAGCTCATCCTTCGTTCCGTACTTCGTGCGTACCGAACCCTTCTGGTCGAACTCCCCCAGGTCAAAAAGATCGTACACGCCATAGCCTACATCAAATCCTCCTTTCGCTCCCTTGTAGCAGGGGGGCATCCATACCGCAGTAATGCCCTTCTCCGCCAGCTCGGCGGCGCTATTTGCCAGGTTGTTCCAATGCTGCCCATCGGCAGCCACGTACCAGTGGAAGTATTGCATCATCACTCCGTTCAGGGACATAGTAGTAGTTTAGAGATGATCGATAACCGATAACCGATGACCGATGACCGATGACCGATGAGAGATAACCGGTAACCGAAGTTGCGGGTTTCATGCAAAGCCGCAAAGGGAGGAGATGCAAAGAGTTTGAAGCTCAGCCGGAGCCGTAAGCCGGTATCCATAAGCTATAAGCCGTAAGTCCAAAGTCCGCAGTTCACAGCATCTCACCCCTGGTTGCTTTGCTTCTTTGCGCCTTTGCGTGAAATCATTCCTTTTGCCTTATACCTTTTACCTTCCCCTTCTCCTAGAATCCCGCCGCTCCGTCATCGCCGCGGCCGTCGGCTACTGCTTCGAACTTGCCGTTGGGCAGAACACGGATTACCTCGGTTCTGCCGATGCCGCCGCGGCTCTCCAGTTTGTAACCCATCTTTTCAAGGGCTGCCCAGGTGGTTTTAGGGAAGGATAATTCCACGAAGATCTGGTCGGGCATCCACTGGTGGTGGAATTTGGGTTTGTTTACAGCATCTTCGGTGCTCATGTTGAATTCAATGATGTTTACGATGGTCTGGAACACCGATGTGGGAATGGTAGTGCCGCCCGGTGTGCCTACTACCAGGAAAGGTTTGCCGTTTTGCAGTACTATGGTGGGCGTCATTGAGCTGAGCATGCGCTTGCCGGGAGCAATGGCGTTGGCTTCACCGCCGATGGCGCCGTACATGTTGGGCACGCCGGGCTTTACGCTGAAATCATCCATCTCATCATTCAGCAGGAAACCGGCTCCGCCCACTACGGTCTTGCTGCCATAGTTATCGTTGAGCGTTGTGGTTACGGCTACGGCATTGCCTTCGCTGTCGATGACGTTCAGGTGGGTGGTCTCTTCACTTTCCTCTTTGGGTACGATGCCCGGCTGTGTAACGGTGCTGCTGCCCGGTTTGGCCGGATCGTAATCCTTCATGCGATTCTTCAGGTAGGCATCGCTGGTGAGTACGTCCAGGGGGACCTTTACAAAATCGGCATCTCCCATATATTGTGCACGGTCGGCAAAAGCCCTGCGTTCCACTTCGGTCATCAACTGCACGGCCTGGGGCGAAAGAAAGCCGTAGGAGGCGAGCGGCTTGTCTTCTATCATTTTCATCATCTGGTGCAGCAAAGCGCCTCCGCTGCTGGGCATGGGCATGGATACGATGGTGTAGCCCTTGTAAGCAAACGTATGCGGGTTGCGCCATTTGGCTTTATAATTCTTCAGGTCGTCCAGCGTGATGTATCCGCCGCCGCGTTTCATTTCATCAACGATCAGCCGCGCCGTTTCTCCTTCATAAAAACCGGCAAGACCGTTATCGCGGATTCTTTTGAGTGTATTGGCCAGGTCCTTCTGTACCAGCGTATCGCCCACCAGCCAGGGATTGGCTCTTTGAAAAACGGGAGCGATGGTATTGTACTTGCGCAGCTCGTCCTGCAGGCGGTTCAAACCGGAGGCTTCCCTTTCGGTAATTACAAAGCCTTTCTCTGCCAGGTCAATTGCAGGCTGCACCAGGTCGCGGAAGGGGAGGCGGGCATACTGCATGCTTTCGAACAGGCCGGCTACGGTTCCGGGCACGCCGCTGGAAGAAGGGCCACGAAGGCTTTTATCCGGGATGACATTCCCTTTTGCATCGAGGTACATGTCGCGGTGCGCCGATGCGGGGGCAATTTCACGGTAATCGAGAGATACTGTCCTGCCATCGGCCAGGCGTGCTACCATGAAGCCGCCGCCGCCGAGGTTGCCTGCGCCGGGATAAACAACGGCCAGTGCCAGTTGCGTAGCAATGGCCGCATCCACGGCATTACCGCCTTTTTTCATGATCGCCACCCCCACTGCGCTGGCAAGAGGATGGGCCGATACCACGGCGCCCCTGTCGCTCACCGTTTTCTTTTCGATGGAGTACCTGTAGGGATTTACGTGCTTTTCACTGACAATATTCCTGGAGCTATGGCAGGAAAGGAGTGTAAGAAGAAGCAAACAAAAGCTGATGCGTACCATAAGGGTGAATTGTTGATGAAAGGTAGGAAGATAACCGATAAGTGACCACCGATGACCGATAACCGATGTCTTCCGGATTGAAAAGCTGCGAGCTATGAGCCGGGAGCTGCGAGTGGATGTCGGTCATCAGTGGTCGCTCATCGGTTATCTTCCCGGAAACTTCCTCTTTATTCCACGAATACTTATCTTTAATCAAATGAACTTTCTGTACAACGGAACGTTCTTCATCCAAAACAACTAACTGCGTATGATTCAACATGCCACAGGCCTGCTCAGGAAAGCCGGCCTTCTGTTCCTCACCGTTTTTACTTCCCTGCTGGTATTTGCACAAACCACCACCGTCCGCGGTACGGTCCGCGACCCGAACGGCTTGCCCCTTAACGGCGCTTCGGTAGTGCTGGAAGGCACCCGCAGGGGTACCGTCACCAATGCCGACGGTAGCTTCACCATAGCCGCTCCTCCCGGTAACTATACACTGGTCATTACCTATGTAGGCCTCCAGCCCCAGAGGGTATCCATCGATGTGCCAGCAGGCGGTATTGCCGATCTTTCCTACAACCTACAGGGCGCCGGTGACCTCAACCGCGTTGTAGTGGTAGGCTCCCGCTCCACGCAGATACGCTCCTCCACCCAAACACCTGTTCCTGTGGACGTGATCACATCGCGCGACATGCAGGCTACCGGGCAGGTAGAGCCCACGCAGATGCTCAACTTCGTTGCTCCATCCTATAACTCATCACGCCAGACCATTGCCGACGGTACAGACCATATTGATCCCGCCACGCTGCGCGGTCTCGGTCCCGACCAGGTGCTGGTGCTGATGAACGGCCGCCGCCGCTATAACCAGGCCCTCCTGAACGTAAACGGCACCATCGGCCGCGGCTCTGTAGGTACGGACATGAACTCCATTGTGCCCGCTTCCATTGAAAGGATAGAAGTGCTGCGCGACGGCGCCTCTTCGCAATACGGCTCCGATGCCATCGGCGGCGTGATCAACGTTGTGCTTAAGAAGCAGAACAAGGGCACTACGGTGTACAGCCACTGGGGCCGCCACTATGCAGGCGACGGCGAAACACAGCAGATAGGCATCACACAGGGCCTGCCGCTGGGCAAGGAAGGCTTCCTCACCATCTCCGGTGAAGTACGCCACCGAGATGCCACCAACCGCTCCGGCGACTATACCGGGCTTGTATACGCCAACGATGCCGCTACCGACAACCAGATCATTGCCGAAAGAGGCTTCAGCCGCAAGAACAACATGTACATCGGTAACTCCGAGGTTTATAATAAAGGCATCATGGTGAACGCCGGCGCCCCGCTGAGCAAGAACACACGCTTCTTCCTCACCGGTGGCCTGAACTGGAGAGACGGCAAGGCTTATGGCTTTTACCGTTATCCCCGCCAGACCTCCCAGGTCAACAACCTGCTGTATCCCGACGGCTTCCTGCCGCAGATTGCCTCCACTGTTATCGACCGCTCCATCATTGCAGGTGTAGAAGGAAGAACCGGCGGCGGATGGAACTGGGATGTGAGCCAGGCTTCCGGCGGCAACTCTTTCGCCTTCCAGATCAACAACACCAACAACGCTTCGCAGTTTGCACAGGGCAGGAACGCCCAAACGGAGTTCTACGCCGGTACGCTGCGCTTCAACCAGCATACTACCAATCTTAACTTTGCCAAGGACATGGGCAGCAAGATGGGTTTCAAATCGTTCAACCTGGCCCTCGGTGCCGAGCTGAGGTTTGACAATTACCAGATACAGGAAGGTGAAGAAGCTTCATGGAAGAACTACGATCCTTCTTCAGGCAGGGTAGGCGGCGCCCAGGTATTCCCCGGCTTCCAGCCCGCAAACGCTGTGGATGAGATCCGCACCGTAGCCGGAGCTTACGTGGATGTGGAAAGCGACCTAACCGACAAGTTCCTCGCCAACGTGGCTGCCCGCTTCGAGCATTACAGCGATTTTGGATCCAACGTAGCCGGTAAGCTGGCCATGCGCTACCGCTTCTCCGAGAAATTCAGCCTTCGCGGCTCGGTGAGCAACGGCTTCCGTGCTCCTTCCATGCACCAGCGCTACTTCAGCGCCATCAGCACGGTGTTCGTGAACACTTCCGCAGGTTTTGTTCCCCTGCAGCAGGGCACCTTCCGCAACAACAGCGAGATTGCACAGGCCTTCGGCATTCCTTCACTGGAAGCTGAAAAGTCTATGAACTACAGCGTGGGCTTCACCTCAAGGCCCGGGAGCAGTTGGAACATCACCGTGGACGGGTATATGATCGACATAAAGGACAGGATCGTTCTGACAGGCAGCTTCACCCGCGCTTCCAGCCCCGTGGTGAACAACATCCTTTCGGCTTATCCCGACGTAACCTCGGCCATCTTCTTCACCAATGCCATCGACACCCGTACAAAAGGCATCGACATTGTAGTGAGCAGGAGCAACAGGATGGGCCGCGGAACGCTGGATATTACTCTGGCCGGCAACTTCAACGAAACCGAAGTAGTAGGCGATATCAAAACTTCCGACGTGCTCAAGGCCGACCCCAACCTGGCCAACGGAGTGCTGTTCAACATAGAGGAGAGGGGACGTATCGAGCAGGCACAGCCCCGCAACAAGTTCGCTCTTACGGGCAACTACCGCCAGGGCAAGTTTGGTGCAGTGCTCAGGGCTACCCGCTTTGGCGAAGTAGCTACCATCTTCAACGGAGCCGACAGGACCCGCGATGAGTTCTTTGATCCTAAAGTAGTGACCGATGCCAGCCTGTCTTACAGGTTCTGGAACGTACTGAACCTGACCATTGGCGCCAACAACATCGGCGATGTATATCCCGACAAGATGAAGAATTTCCTGAACACCAGCGACGGACGCTTTGTATACAGCCGTAATGCCACCCAGTTTGGCTTCAACGGCGGTTACTACTATACCGCTCTGACCGTTGACCTTCATAACCTGAGGCTTGGAAAAGGCACTGCCCGTACGCCGAAGAACCCTGTAGGCCCGGTGATGGAGCAGGGAGGAAGGTAAGGAAGAAAGCTGCGAGTAATTAGCTGCGAGGTGCGAGAGGGTGGCTGCAAGCTACAAGCGATTTAGAACGAATAACGCAAACTACTCACAGCTCAGCTAACAACCCGAAGCTTCTCTCAAGATACAAGTCGTGCATCCGGATATTAACCTAAACCATCTGATGACGACCGGTCCCGCTTCCTGAAAAGGGGCGGGACTATTTTTTGAAGAGAGGTCTACGGTCCACATACGAGGTGTTATGATGTGTCTTTCCTAGCGTTTGTGGGAGGCCGTATAGATTGCATTTGCTGGAAATCGGGAGGAACTGAAAGAGAGGAGTACATACAGCTTTGTGCGTCTTAGCGTCTTCGGGTATTCGCGGTTCCCTACTTCTGCAAACATACTTACGAGTTCAACGCTACAGCCAATACAACTATAAGAACGCTGAAAAGAAATGTACCGATCACTGTACCAATAAGTGTTCTTCTTTTTGTTGCGGCATCGACGTTGTAATACGCTGCAACGGAGTTGCGCCACAGGAGGAGAATAAAGACTGCTTTGAGCGCCAGGAGCAGGTAGAAATCATCTATGCTGCCACGGTACATGCTCTTGTCGCTGTAAAGAGAATAGGACGCAAAAAGACCCGAGATGAGTTTGAACAGGTTATCGGCAAATAATATGATCCATCCCCAACTACTTCTTCTGAAAAGAAGGTAAAAAGCAAGGGGTATATAAAGCAGCGGAAGGAATGTCACATACCTGAGAACGATCTCGCTGCAATCATCGCATTCCAGGTAGAAGATCAACTGCTTTGCGGTAATATAAAGGGTCCAGGCGTAGTGTAGGGCCATTAAAAGGATGAGGATATTGAGCCACTTTGGCGGCTCTGCTGCTTCATCCAGGACCATGGACCCGAAATTGGTGGGAGTTGTTTTCAGCCCATAGGGCGAGTCCTTGTTGGCTTTTGCCGCATTATCCTGATCCCGGAAGTACTGGTTCAGTTCCTGCAGGTCCTCTAATGTGACCGATCTTGTTTTCAGTATCTCCGTTGCAGCGGACACCCCCTCCGGCGGATGATTGCCTGGCCGTTTTGCAATCTTCAGCAATTCGAAGGTCGAGTAATCGTTATATGCCTGGAGATAGTTCATGAGTGGAGGATAAGATGAGAAACGCCGCCTGGTCAGGCTTGTGCCGGCCGCAGGGTGCCCGCCTTTATTACAATGGTTTTGGCTACCAGATCGCCGATCCTTTGCCTGTCCTTATTGGTTGAAGCAACGATGAGGCCTATCAGGAACATATCAATGGGCATCAGGATATGCCTTACAAAGGATGCGCCGACGGACATAGGGGTGAGGTCTTTTTTCTCTACCCTGAGCCCGAACAGCTTCTTGCCCATGGTTTGTCCTGTGACGCCTTCCACCAGGGGAAATTGCAGGAACCATACGACGAGCATTATCAATGCAGGGACGCCGGTCAGGCGGAAACGCAAGGTGGCGCTTGTGTCCGTGGTTTCGGTATAAATGGTGTCCTGTTCTCCCAGGAGCCTGCCCACTAAAAAGGCTATCAGCCAGAATATGATAAGATCAACGAGGAAAGCTGCAACCCTGATACGTTTACGGGCCAACTCGGGTTGGGGAAGAGCATCTGAAAGAATGTCCATGTTAAGCAGTTAGTGTTTTGTACTGAGGCATCAAGGTATTAAAATTCCCTGTAATGACAATGCGGGTAATCGCAAGGCGGAAGAGATAACCGGTCAGGGACCATCGTCAACCGGCTTTCTTCTTTGCGGTCTTCGCTTGTTGCGGGACAAG
>DASWNB010000362.1:0-5991 GCA_036399455.1 Flavisolibacter sp.
CCGCTGGGAACCTATACTTCGGACGATTTCTTTGGATTTTTGGATGATAACGAGGACATCAACTCGGGACTGATAGTGAACCAGTTGGATATAGGAATCGGCCGCGTTCCGGCCCGCAGCGTGGAGGAAGCCCGCAATTTCGTGGACAAGGTGGAAACCTATCATTCTCCTGCCGCCCTGGGACCCTGGCGCAACGAGCTGAACTTTGTGGCGGACGATGAGGATTTTAACCTGCACCTGCAGGATGCCGAGGTGCTCACCGCTACCGCATCGGCCACGGCCCCCGAGCTGAACCAGTCAAAAATTTACCTCGATGCCTTCCAGCAGGAGGGCGGCTCCGGCGGCGGAAGCTACCCGCAGGCCAATGCCCTTATCAACAGCAATATCTACAGCGGAACCCTTCTCTGGAACTACAGCGGCCACGGGGGTCCCCTGAGGCTGGCCGAGGAAACCGTGGCTGACCAGCAGACCGTCAACAATTGGAACAACCCTGCCCGCCTGCCCCTGTTCGTCACCGCCACCTGCGACTTTGCACCGTATGACAATCCAACCGTCAACTCGCTGGGAGAGAACCTGCTGGTGCGTCCAAAAACGGGAGCCATTGCCCTGATGACCACCACGCGGGTGGTATTTGCCTTCAGCAACCGGATCATGAACAACAACTACCTGCGCTTTGCCCTGGAGCCCGACGCTTCCAACCGCTACAAAACGCTGGGAGAGGCAGTGATGGCGGCCAAGAACTACACCTACCAAACCTCCGGCGACATCATCAACAACCGCAAATTCGTGCTGCTGGGCGACCCCGCCATGACGCTGGGCTTTCCCCTCCATAAAATGAAGCTTACCACCGTGAACGGCCATGATGTGCAGTCGGGAACCGACACCCTCAGCGCCACTGAGTTTGTGACCATGGAAGGAGAGGTGACCGATATGGCCGGTGTGCTGTTGCCGGGCTTTAACGGCACGGCTTATTTATCTCTTTTTGATAAGCCGCAACAGGTGACCACCCGCGGCAACGACCCTTCCAGCCAGCCGGTGGGCTTCCAGGAGCAGTCGAACATCCTGTTCCGCGGAAAGGCTTCTGTGCAGAACGGCCGCTTCAGCTTTCGCTTTCGCGTACCCCGCGACATCAACTACCAGTTTGGCAACGGCAAGGCCAGCCTGTATGCGCAGGATGGCTCAAAGGACGGCAACGGCTATTCGGGCAACATCATTGTTGGCGGAATTTCGGGTGCAATGGTGGACGACAATGAAGGTCCGGAGATCAACGCCTGGCTGAACGACGACCGCTTTGTGAACGGCAGCATCACCAACGAACATCCCATACTTATTGTAAAGTTATCCGACTCATCGGGCATCAACACGGGCGGAGCGGGCATAGACCACGACATAGTAGCCACGCTGGACGGCGACAACAGGAATTATTATGTGCTGAACAATTTTTACGAAAGCGACCTGGATGACTACCAGAAGGGAACGATCCGTTTCCAGCTTCCGGGACTGGAGCCGGGCCCCCACAGCCTGAAGATAAAAGCCTGGGATGTGCTGAATAATTCCAGCGAATACATCCTTGATTTTATTGTGGTGGGCGATGGCGAGCTGAAGATCGATCATGTGCTGAATTATCCTAATCCTTTTACTACCCGCACCTCTTTCTGGTTCGAGCATAACCGCCCCGGACTGCCGCTGTCTGCCAGGGTAGAAATCTTTACCGTAGGCGGCCGGTTAATAAAAACTCTTACCCAAACAATAAATAATACCGGAAATCGTTCCAGTGAGATTGAGTGGGACGGCCGTGATGAATATGGCGGCAAAGTGGGAAGAGGCGTGTACCTGTACCGCCTTTCCGTAAGCGATGGCGGAGGCCGTAAGGCCGGTAAATGGGAACGCCTCGTCATCCTGTAAGTGGAGAGAAAAAAGAGGTATTTTAATTTCGTTTATAACCAAAACTGTATATTTTCACACACTTTTTAAAACTGAACTATGAGATCAACTGCCTTTAAACTAACTGCTGCTGTTACGATTCTGCTTGCCGGTACCCTATCTTCAAATGCCCAGACTGCCAAACCGATCAACGTGGTGACCACAGCGGTTCCCTTCCTTCGCATATCTCCCGATGCACGCTCCGGCGGCATGGGCGACCTTTCCCTTGCTACAAGCCCCGATGCGGCTTCATCATATTTCAACCTGGCCAAAACTCCCTTTAATGAGTCCAACGCCGGTGTGAACGTGACGTACACTCCCTGGCTGAAAAAGCTGGTGAACGATGTTTACCTCGCTTCCGTGGCTGGTTATTACAAGTTTGATGAGAACCAGGCCATCTCCGGCTCACTCCGCTACTTCAGCCTGGGTAACATCCAGTTCACCGATAACTTCGGCAACAACCTCCAGAGCGTGAACCCCCGCGAGTTCGGCATAGACGTAGGCTACTCCCGCAGGCTGTCTGAAAAGACCGGCATCGGCGTGGGTCTGAAATACATCTACTCCAACCTGGCCAGCAACGCTTCCGTTGGCGGCAACAGCTACAAGGCCGGCAATGCCGTAGCCGGTGACATCAGCTTCTACCACCGCAACCTCACCGAGGCCGGTCAGGGATGGGCCTTTGGCGCCGCTCTTACCAACCTGGGCTCCAAGATTGCTTATACCGACAATGCCGACCAGAAGGATTTCATTCCCGCCAACTTCGGCATCGGTACTACTTATACCCGCGTATTCGACGAGAGCAACCGAATCAGCTTCGGCGTTGACCTGAACAAACTGCTTGTTCCCACTCCTCCCACTGTTAGCGGCAACACCAGCCAGGACTCTGCAGCCCTGGCTTCTTACCGCCAGAAAGGCGTTGTGAGCAGTTGGTTTGGTTCCTTCTCCGATGCTCCCGACGGCTTCAGCGAAGAGATCAGGGAATTCCAGGTATCGCTGGGCGCCGAATACTGGTACAACAACCAGTTCGCGCTGCGTGCCGGTTACTTCCACGAAGACAAGACCAAGGGCAACCGCCGCTACTTCACTACCGGCGTAGGCATCAAGTACAACATCTTCGGCCTGAACTTCTCTTACCTGATCCCTTCAGGCTCCGGCAACAACCAGAACCCGCTTTCCAACACCCTGCGTTTCTCACTGGTATTCGACTTCAACGGTGAAGGCGCTACCAATCAGTAAACAAAAGGCATCATTTTATAGAGAAAGCTCCGCCCCTGCGGGGCTTTTTTGTTTCACGCCAAGGCGCAAAGGAAAGGCAAGGAAGATGGCCGTTTGAACTATAGTCTTCCTTTCGTGTTTTCTCAGTGTTCCGGCGCCTCTGCGTTCTTCGCAAGGCTGTAACTCCGGAGAGGTGGGAACAACGAAAGAAACACGAAGGGAAAAACTGTAGTCCAAACGACCATCTTCTTTGCCTTTCCTTTGCGCCTTGGCGTGAAACGTGTTTGCGCCTTTGCGTGACACCTATATTTGCAAAAATCATCATCATGGGATACAGGATCGGATCGGGAATAGACTATCACCAGTTGGCGGAAGGAAGAGAGTTGAAGATAGGAGGGGTTCACATTCCCTATGAGAAAGGAGCACTGGGGCACAGCGATGCCGATGTGCTGCTCCACGCCATCTGCGATGCCCTGCTGGGGGCCGCCTGCCTGGGCGACATCGGCGTGCATTTTCCCGATACCGACCAGCGCTACAAGAACATCGACAGCACCATCCTGCTCCGCGAAACCATACGGCTGGTGGAGAAGGAAGGCTACCGCCTGGTGAACGTGGACAGCACCGTTTGCCTCCAGGAGCCGAAGATCAAGCCTTACATCGGGCAGATGCAGAAAGTAATGGCGGAAATACTGGGCGTGACTGAAAAAGACATCTCCGTAAAAGCCACCACCACCGAAAAAATGGGCTTTGTTGGACGTAAAGAAGGGTTAGTGGCGCAGGCAACGGTTTTATTGGAAACTATTTAACACCTTTCGGCAAAGCCCAACTTATCTTTGAAAACATGAGCATCCAGGTGAGGATACGCAACATATCGGGCCAGCCTTTGCCCGAGTACGCCACCGACGGATCGGCCGGCATGGACCTTAGGGCCTGGCTGCCTGCCCCCGTGGAGCTGCAACCCCTGGAGCGGAAGCTGATACCAACAGGGCTCTTCATAGAACTGCCCCAGGGATACGAGGCACAGGTAAGACCCCGGAGCGGGCTTGCCATAAAGCAGGGCATCACCTGCCTGAACAGCCCCGGCACCATCGACAGCGATTACCGCGGAGAAATTAAGATTGTATTGATAAACCTGTCCTCCGAACCGCAGGTCTTAGCGCCCGGCGACCGGATTGCCCAGATGGTGGTTCAGAAAGTAGAGCGGGTAAGCTGGCAACCGGTGGAAAGCCTTACGGAAACTTCCAGGAGCGAAGGGGGATTTGGTTCAACCGGAAAAAAATAAGAAAAGAGACATGAGATTTTTTTACCTGATAGCAGTAATAGCGCTGATGGCATCATGCCGTTCGGCCAGGAATATACAGACAGCCATTGCAAAGAAGGACACCACGCAGGTGACGCTTCCCGTAGCTACCGACAACCGCAAGGCCGATTCCATACAATACATGAAAACCCTGCTGACGCAGATAGAGGCAGGGAAGATCCAATACACTACCTTCTCCGCCAAGATGAACGTGGACTACCGCGGCGGGGATGGCAAGCATTACGATGTGAACGCCAACGTACGCATGTACAGGGACAGCGCCATCTGGATTTCCGTAAACGCCGTGCTGGGCATAGAAGCCATGCGTGTGCTGGTTACCCGCGACTCGGTAAAGCTGCTCGACAAGCTGAATAAGGTTTATACCGCCCGCAGCGTGGAATACCTCCAGGAAGTATCCGCCCTTCCGCTGAACCTGCGTACGCTGCAGGAGCTGCTGGTGGGCAATCCCGTTTTCCTGGACACCAACCTGGTATCCTACTCCCGCAGCGCCGGCACGGTAAGCCTGCTCACACTGGGCCAGTGGTTCAAGAACCTGCTCACCATCAGCGAGGAAAACAGGACCATCCAGCGCAGCAAGCTCGATGACGCCGACGTTACCCGTAACCGCACAGCGGACCTCACTTACGAGGACTACGAGAACAAGAAGGGAATGCCCTTCGCCACCAAAAGAAGGATCACCGTAACAGAGAAGAACAAACTGGATATCAAGCTCGATTTTAAGCAGTACGACTTTAACGAGGAAGTAAGCTTCCCGTTCTCGGTGCCAAAAAATTATGACCGGAACTAAAATTTATCACTAAGTTTTTCGTTAACAGAAAACACCTAATATCCAAAAGCATGAAAAAAACACTGGTTGTACTAATGGCTTTCCTGCTGGCCTTCGCGGGTTCTGCGCTGGGCCAGGACAAGAACAAGCTCGAAAGCGAGCGCAAAGCCATACAGCAGGAAATCTCCAGGCTGCAATCAGATTACAACAAGGTAAAGGGACAAAAGAAGGAAACCCTGGGACAGCTCAGCCTTCTCCAGAAAAAACTTGAAGTACAAAACTCGCTCCTGTCCAACATCAACAAGGAGATACGCATGATCTCCGACGATATTTACCTGAGCACCCTTGAGCTGAACCGCCTTCAAAAGCAGATGGACACCCTGAAGGCCCAGTATGCAAAAAGCGTGGTGTACGCCTATAAGAACCGCAGCAATTACGACTACCTCAACTTTATATTTTCCGCCAATACATTCAACGACGCCCTCAGGCGTGTAACCTATCTCAAATCATACCGCACCTACCGCGAACAGCAGGTGGCCACCATCCTGGACCACCAGAAGCTGATAGAAGGACGCAAGCAGCAGTTGATGGCGAAGAAGAACCAGAAGAACTCCGCCCTGCAGAACCAGCAGCAGCAATACAAGGTGCTGGACGAGCAGAAAAAGGAAAAGGACGCCGTGGCTTCCAAGCTGAAGTCCAAGGAAAAGGAACTTTCGAAGCAGTTGTCCGTGAAGAAGAAAAGGGATAACCAACTGAGGGGACAAAT
>DASWNB010000363.1:0-5027 GCA_036399455.1 Flavisolibacter sp.
CTTCGCGTCCTGGCGGTTAACCCCCCAGGAACGCTTCCACCCACGGAGCCTCGAAGCAAGGGCCTGTGAATAATGTCTAAAGGGAACTTACACCTAACGAACCAGAAACAACAAACAAGAAACCAGAAACATAAAAAGAAAACCCCGCTTGTGGCGGGGCTTTTCTTTTTATGAAGATGTTCTTATTGTTTCTTCGGAGTTGTTGTATTGTTGGCTGCTGCGGGGTTGCCGGTGCCTGCATTGGTGGGCAGGGTCAGCTTCAGCTTCTTGGCTACCAGGGGCAGCAGGTCGTCCGCGGGGGGAGCAACCAGCAGGGCGTCTTTGGTGTACACGTAACCGTAGCCGTTTTCTTTTGCTACCGTCTGGATGGCATCAATGGCCTTCTTGTACAGGGGCTCCAGGAGAGCCTGCTCTTTTGCCTGCATGGCGTTTTGAACAATGGCCTGCCAGTTCTGTAATTCGTAAAGGTCCTGCTGCATTTCCTCACGCATTTTGGCGCGTACGGAAGCGGCTGTCCTCAGGGAGTCTTTCCCATTGATGATGCTGTCTTTGCGCTGGTATTCAGCGAGGGTATAGTTAAAACGGGGCTGTAAGGTATCGTTTTGATATTTTGTCAGTGCGTCGTTCAATTTGGTTACTTCAGGCATCAGGCTCACTACATCGTCAACGCGGATGTAGCCGGTCTTTTGAGCAGTGGCTGTGCCCGCGGCCAGCGTGATGATGGTTGCAACTAAAAATAACTTGATCTTGTTCATGAGGTTGTTTTGAGATGTTTAGTTATGATACGTTTGTGTTTGTTTTGGTTGTATTGCGGGATTGTTTTTTGATTTTTTTATTTTACTCCCAGTTCACGCAGCACGTCGTCGCTCTTCTCCAGCTTGGGGTCGGCAAATATAACCGTAATACCTTCACTTTTATCCAGGATGAAGTCATACCCGCGCTGAACGGCTAATTTTTGCACAGCATTATAAACTTTGTCCTGAATGGGCTTTACCAGCTCCTGCCTTCTTTTAAACAGGTCGCCTTCAAAGCCAAACCTTTTGCGCTGCAGGTCGCGAACGGTCTTTTCCTTCTGGAAAAGCTGGTCTTCCCTTTTCTTTCTCAGCTCATCGCTCAGCATCACCTGCTCGGCATCAAAATCCTTGTACATGCGGTCCAGCTCCTGCTGCATCTGGTCGATCTCTTTCTGCCAGGCGGTAGCCGCATCATCCAATTGCTTTTGGGCCACTTTGTACTCGGGCATCTTGTCCAGTATGTACTTGGTGTCGATGATAGCATAACGCTGGGCGGAGGCAAAGCCGGCGAATACCAGGCTGCAAATGGCAAGTAGGAATAACTTTTTCATATTAGAAGCTTTGTGGCCACAAGCAGCAGCAAGCTGCCGCCTCCGGCGCTAATTTATGGTAATTTCAATGTCTCCTGTAACCGCCTGTCATTACCTGCCTGCGGGTATTATCCTGTCTTTAGAGGTTCTTCTTATTCTGGTTCAAAGCCAAGCATGAAGGTGAAGCGGGCCGAGTTCTTCAGGCCTGTATCTCCGGGCCTCATGCGGTCCAGCCCGATGCCATAGTCAAATCCAAGCAGGCCAAACATCGGCAGGAAGAAACGCATGCCCACACCCACGCTGCGGCGCAGGCGGAAGGGGTTGTAATCCTTGAACGAATGCCAGCCGTTAGCCGCGTCGAAGAAGGCGAGGCCGTAGATGGTGCTCGTAGGATTGGTCACCAGCGGGTAGCGAAGCTCCAACTGGTATTTGTTGAATATGGTAAAGAACTGGCTTGCATTGCTGATGTCCGGGTTCACGGAAGGATCCGAGGTTTCAAACACGGGGTAGCCCCTCAGTGCTATCACATCATAACCCAGCAGGCCGAAGCTGTTGGTCAGGCCGTCGCCGCCCACCTGGAAGCGCTCAAAGGGCGAGAAGTCAAGCTTCTTGTTGTAGCGTCCCATAAAGCCGTATTTGGCAGCGAGTTTCAGCACGAACTGGCGGTTCCTTTCGGCGCCCATAGGCTTGCCGATGGGCACATACCATTCGGCATTGAAGCGCCATTTGTGGTATTCGGGATTCTTGTAAGGATTGGCGGAAGTCACCAGGTCGGGGTTCAGCAGCGAGTAAGGAGGCGTCAACTGAACGCTGGCCAGGAAGTTGGAGCCGCTGGTAGGGAACTGCGGGTTGTTGATAGACGACCTTTGCAGCGCCAGTTTCAGGCTCACGTTGGTAGATGTACCGTTGTCAACACCCTGGAAGATGGGATAGTTCCTCATCTGGTAACGGGTGAAGTTGAGCGAGTAGATCAGCGCAAAGAAGTCATCGGGCCATTTCAATTGCTTGCCCAGGGAGATCGAAGCGCCAAGCGTTCTCAGGAAGTTTGTATCGGACCTCTGCTTGTCGAACCTGCCGGTGAAGGGGTCGTAAGCATTGGAGAATTTGCTACTGTAAAGGCTCAGGGTAAAGGAGTTCCTTTTCTTTCCACCCAGCCAGGGCTCGGTAAAGGAGAAGTTATACGAGTTGAAGGCGCGTCCGTTGGACTGGTAGCGCAGGCTCAGCTTCTGGCCGTCGCCCTGCGGCAGGGGATCCCACGCATCCTTCTTGAATATATTCCTGATGGAGAAGTTGTTGAACGAAACACCCAGCGTACCGGTAAGACCGATGCCGCCACCCCAGCCTGCGGAAAGCTCCAACTGGTCGGACGATCTTTCTTCCAGTTCCCAGTTGATGTCCACCGTTCCGTCTTCCTGGTTGGGAACTACGTTGGGGTTGATCTTTTCCTGGTTAAAGAAGCCGAGGGCTGCCAGCTCACGCTGGGAGCGGATAAGGTCGGAGCGGCTGAATTTTTCACCGGGAAGGGTCCTCAGCTCGCGGCGTACCACGTAATCCTTGGTCTTGTCGTTGCCGGAGATGCCCACGTTCCTGATGGTAGCCTGCGGGCCTTCCACCACTCTTATCTCGTAGTCGATAGTATCGTTGTAAACGGCGGTTTCCACAGGGTCCACACGGAAGAAGAGGTAGCCGTCGTCCATATAAAGGCCGCTGATATCGCCGCCTTCGGGGCTCAGTTGCTTACCCAGTCTTTTGTTCAGCAGGTCCACGTTGTAGACATCGCCCTTGTTGATGCCGAGGATGGTGGTCAGCAGCGAGTCTGAATATTTTGTATTTCCTCTCCACGCAATGTTACCGAAGTAATAGCGTGAGCCATCGTCCACCTTGATGTCCACCTGGAGGTTGCCTTCACTGTTGGCGTAAATGGCGGTGTCCACGATAATGGCATCACGGAAGCCCTGGGCATTGTAGTAGTCCAGCACCTTCTGGAGGTCGTCTTCGAATTTGGTCTGGCTGAATTTGGCGCTGCTGAATAATTTAAAGCGGAAGTAAGGGTCGAGGAAGTTCTTTGTTTTGGAAGGCGACAGGTAGCCGGCATCGCCCATGTATTCGCCAAAGGTCATTTTTTCGTTGACGCCGAAAGGGCTGGGTGTTTCGGAAGGATGAAGGGTCAGCTTGGTCATTTCCTTAGTGTCCTTCATCTGCTTTTTCAGCTTCAGGTCGCCCACGTTGGCGTTGCCGTAGAAGTTTACTTCGTTAATCCGCACCTTATCGCCCTTATCTATATGGAAGGTCAGCGAGTTGGAGTTCACGAAAGTGGGGTCGGTTCTTTCTTCTATGCGTACGGCTACGTTCTGGAAGCCTTTATCGGTAAAATACTTGCGGATGATCTCTACTGCGTTGCGGCGGCTGTTCTCGGTGATGATGGTCTGCTTGGGCATGTTGATCTTTCCGGTCAGTTCCTCCTGCTCGGATTTCTTGATGCCGGTAAAGCGCACAATGCCAAGGCGGGGTCTTTCCTGCACGTTGATCTCAATATCAATCTGTTCTTCGCGAACAGCCGTGATAAAGATCTGTACGTTGGAAAAGAGGCGCTGGCGCCAGAGGTTCGAAATAGCCTTGGAAAAATTGTCTCCGCCTGGGATCATGATCTTATCCCCCACCTGCAAACCCGAAATGGACAGCACGATGCCGGAATCCAGCGTGGACAGGCCGGTTACCTTGATGGTGCTGATGGTGTATTCCTTGGGTATCCGTGCAGTCTCCAAAGCCAGCAGGTTGGGGTCCACGGAAGTGGGGTTTTGGGCAAAAGCGGCCGAAGCCAGGCCAAAACAGAGTATCGAAAGAATAAATCTTGATATGTGTCGTTGCATGATCTTTAGTTCAGTCAGTCTCGAAAGCAAACAGGCCAAAAGCAGTTTGGCCGGCAAATTAACGGTAAATTTCAAACGGTTTTGTTAAAAGGGGTAGGGTAGAAGGCGTAAGGCGAAAGGAAGCTGCCGGCTGATGGCTATTGGTTGGCAGCAGTTCAGTGCCTGCGACAGGGATTTTGAGCAAATTCAATGTTTTATGGAGAGTTGTTTATAGGTAGTACGCTCACAAGCCAACAGCTAACAGCCATAAGCTAAAAGCCTTCCTTCTTGTCTTCCACCTTCTCTCCCATCTGCTCGCTGGTTTTGCCGAAGCGTCGTTCACGGCGCTGGAAGTCAAGGATGGCTTCGTAGAGGTTTTGCTTGCGGAAGTCCGGCCAGCGCACCTGGGTGAAATACAGTTCGGCGTAAGCCAATTGGTAGAGCAGGAAGTTGGAAATGCGGTACTCACCGCTTGTACGTATCATTAATTCAGGATCGGGAAGGTTGCTGGTGCAGAGGTATTGCTGAAGCGTGTCCTGGTTGATTTCCTCAATGTTGAGCTTACCCTGCTTTACTTCCCAGGCAATGTTCTTAACAGCGTTCAGCAGTTCCCAGCGGCCGCTGTAGCTCAGGGCCATCACCAGGTTGAGGCCCGTGCTGCCTGAGGTCAGCTCCAGGGCTTCGTTCAGTTCCCGGCGGGCATATTCGGGCAGCATGTTCATGTCGCCAATCACATGCAGGCGGATGTTGTTCTTGCAAAGGCTTTCCACTTCCTGGCGGATGGTGCTTACCAGGAGCTCCATCAGTCCTATCACTTCATACTCGGGGCGGTCCCAGTTTTCGGTGGAAAAGGC
>DASWNB010000364.1:0-3503 GCA_036399455.1 Flavisolibacter sp.
TGCGTCCGCATGGATTCGTCGCGTTTTACAAGACCCTTGTCATGCATGATCTGCATGAGCTTAAGCGTGGTGGTATAGCCTACATCCTTGATCTTCGCCAGTTCCTCGTGTACATCCCTCACTGTAGCCACATCCCTCTGCCAGAGGATTTGCAGGATCTCCAGTTCGCTTTCGGTAGGTTTTACATACTTAGGTGTAGCCATGTTACAATAATTTCAAAACGAATATACGACCGATTTCGTATTCCCAAAACCTTTTAACCACATTTAATTTTCTTTAACGGTAGTTCACACAAAAGAAGGCTAACCGCCAGGACGCCAAGGCGCAAGGATTCACGCAAAGCCGCCAAGAATGCAAAAGACGCAAAGAAGAAAGGAGCAGCGTACTTGGTGGCGGTTGCCTCCGTCTCTATCTTCCTTGCGGCTTTGCGTGAACCTTCCTGGCGTCTTTGCGTCCTGGCGGTAAAGTTTCTACTTCAACTCGTTCAGATCTCCGATCAACTGAGCGTACTCGGAGTCTTTTTTCAGGTTGTAGTCTTTCTCCCGGATCAGCTTCTCAATCTGCTGGGCATACCGGGGGAAGAGATTGGTAAGGAATTTCTTGTCGGCTTTGGCCTTCATCATCTCCTTGCCCGGAACATACAGGTAAAGCTTTGAGTAAGTGGTGAGCTGTTTCTTGTCGTAATCGCCCATGGCCTTTACATCTTCCAGCTTTTGGTAAACATACTTTACAAGGTGGGCTTTTTCGCCAATGGCCAGCACTTCATATATGGTCGATGTGTTCTGGTTGTCCACGTCGGGATAACCGGCTTTGAAGACCCTGATAGAGGAAGAGTCGCCGGGTACATCGAGGTACATGGCCATTTCCAAAGAGTCGAGCTCCAGTTCCATGCCGTTCCTTTTGAACTCAAGGACGTTCCTGTATATATTGAAGCGGATAGGGACATTCTGCTGTGCGTAACCGTTCCTGATCTGTACATAGCCGGGTTTGAATTCTGCAGACATATAAGGAACTCCCTGCAGGTCGGGGATGTTCAGCATCCGGAGGGGACGGCTGGTCATTTGGTTCAGGTCTATAGGCCGGGAGCCTACGCCTGAAAAAGGAATGGATGGAGGCAAGCCTGCGCCGCCCTGGGCGGATGCCAGGAAACCGATCGCTAAGCACGCGATCAGTAAAGCGTTTTTCTTCATGAGCATCTTGTTTAGTACTTGTTTAATAAGGAGAATATTTCCGGTGTTGCGGAAGCTGCTACATAGCGTCACTAAAATAGAATTATTTGTTTTGCTGGCAAATTAAATGGGATGAACGGGGGATAGGTAAACAGCTAGAGGTAGAAGGTGAAAGGTGAGTAGGAATGGAAATTTGGAATTTGTGGTTTCAACAGAAGTCTTTTGCGTTTCCTGGTATGCCTGGCCTCTTTGCGAACCTGCTTTTACCTTTCGCCCCTTGCCCTTTCCCTCATCTGCCGCGCCGTCTGCGAACTGCCATCGTGGCTCCAGCCCGGGGGCTGTATGAAATAGTTGAAAGCATTCTTAAAAGAACCTGATCGCCGCGCTTTTATAACAAGCTCCTTCCAGGTTTTGAAGGCTACGACAAAAGGGTTGAAAGAGCCGATGTTGGTGGTGAGGCCGTAGGTGGGCCGTTCTTCTTCCGGCTGGAAAGTGCCGAAAAGCCGGTCCCAGATAATGAGTATCCCGCCATGGTTCCTGTCCAGGTATTTTATATCGCTGCCGTGGTGTACGCGGTGATGCGACGGAGTGTTCAGGATGAACTCCAAAGGACGCGGAAGACGGCTGATCGTTTCGGTATGGATCCAGAACTGGTAAATAAGGCTCACCTGCTGCATGAATAAAATCCAGATGGGGTGAAATCCCGCCAGCGGCATCCAGGCCCAGAACAGGAAGGAACCCGTGGCATTGCCCGTCCAGGTCTGCCGCAGCGCTGCTGCCAGGTTGTACCGCTCGGAGGAGTGGTGCACTACGTGCGAAGCCCAGAACCAGTTCATGTTATGCGCTGTGCGGTGAAACCAGTAATAGGAGAAATCATCGGCAAAGAAAAGCAGTACCCAGTACCACCACAGCGAAGCGCTCAGGTCGAAAATGCGGAACTGGTACAGGAAGGTAAACAGCCCGAAGATCAGGGCCTTGGTTCCAAACCCGATAATAACGTTGCCTATTCCCAGCGCCAGGCTGCTGAACGTGTCCTTTTTTTCATACAGGTCCCTATTCTCCCTATAGGAAAACCAGGCCTCGATGGACAGAAGCAGCACAAACCCGGGAATGGCATAATATAAAATGGCGGGAGGCATAATCTTGGTACAAATGTAGCCGATAAGCGACAACCGACAACCGATAACCGATGAACGATGACCGATAAGAGACGACCGATAAACGACAACCGATAAACGACAACCGATGAGAGACAGTGACAACCGTTAGGCGGCGGTCGGGCAGAAGATCGGTCATCGGTGGTCTCTTATCGGTCATCGGTCATCGGTCATCGGTTATCCAAACAAACAACCCAGATATGCCTGACATCATAACAATAACCTTCAATCCAACGATCGACAAAAGTACCGGCGTTGGCGGGCTGGCCCCGGAAAAAAAGCTGAGGTGCTCCGCTCCCAAATTTGAGCCGGGTGGCGGGGGCATTAATGTGGCCCGGGTGATCCGCCGCCTGGGCGGGGAAGTGCTGGCCATCTATCCTGCAGGAGGCTACTCCGGCCGCTTTCTCAACGAACTGATGGAAACCGAAGGAGTGCCCATCGAAACGGTGCCTATCAAACAGCACACCCGCGAGAACCTGATCGTCCTGGACACCTCCACCAACCAGCAGTACCGCTTTGGAATGCCCGGCCCGTCGCTGGAAGAGTCCGAGTGGCAGGCCTGCCTCCGCATGGTGGAAAAGCAGAACGCCTCCTTTATCGTGGCCAGCGGCAGCCTGCCCTCGGGCGTTCCGCCGGACATCTATGCCCGCATAGCCTGCATCGCCCGGAAGCAGGGCGCCCGCTTTATAGTAGACACCTCCGGCGAAGCCCTGAAGCAGGCCGTAAAGGAAGGCGTCTATCTTCTTAAGCCCAACCTGGGCGAACTAAGCTCGCTGGTGGGGCGGGAGGAGATCAATGCCGAGTACGTGGACGATGTGGCCCGCGAAGTGATTGGGACCGGCGGCTGCGAGGTAGTGGTAGCTTCCATGGGTCAGTCCGGGGCCATGCTGGTAACAAAAGACCAGGCAGTACCCATCGTTCCTCCCACGGTAAAAAAGAAAAGCACGGTAGGGGCGGGCGACAGCATGGTAGCAGGCATGGTCCACGCCCTCAGCAAGAACTGGCCTATAGAGGAAGCCGTTCGCTACGGCGTTGCCTGCGGCACCGCCGCCACTATGAACGCAGGCACCGAACTCAGCCATCCGGATGATGTGGAGAAGCTGTATAGGGTGATGAAGAGAGGGTCCACGGTCCACGGTCCACGGTCCACAGACGAGTCGTTGGGAGGCGGGGAGTC
>DASWNB010000365.1:0-2002 GCA_036399455.1 Flavisolibacter sp.
CTCTCTGGGCAGTTTCCAGGGAATCGGCAATGGTCTGCTCCCTCTTGTCGAGCGAGCTCAGGATGGGTCCCCATGCAAATTTTCTGAGTATCAGGAATACGATAATGAAGGCAAGCAGGGTCCAGAAAAGCAATCCTAATTCAGGAGTTAACAATCTCATATCCGGGTTTTTAGATAATCGTTTAGTGATAACCGATTACCGAAGACAACGGTTACCGGTCATCGGTCATCGCAAATCTAACTGCATCCTCCGCCCTGTGCTTCGGATGCAGTTAAAAGGAATTGTGCTTATACGAACATCGCCAGGATACCGGCAATTACGGCAAACAGGGCAACACCCTCGATAAAGGCTGCTGTCAGGATCATGTTTGCGCGGATGTCGTTGGAAGCTTCCGGCTGGCGGGCGATTGATTCAACCGCGCCACGGCCGATCTGGCCGATACCGATACCGGCGCCAATGGCAGCCAGGCCTGCGCCGATGGCACCACCTGCGTTAGCCCAGGGAACTTCACTCAGCAATGTGACTAATAAATCCATGTTTGTGCTTTTATATTGGTTTAAAAAAAACAGTTTTGCTCCGGCTCTTAAATAATTACCGGCCTGTCGGGTGCCAGGTTCTCCTCGTGGTGCTCGCTATGTCCTTCTTCCACAGCCTGCCCTACAAACACTGCCGTAAGGTTGGTGAAGATAAAGGCCTGGATAAACGCCACCAGCACTTCAATTACGTATATGAATACCGCAAAGGCTATGGATATGGGCGAGAAGCCCCAGCCTATGCCGCTGCTCATGTTGCCGAAAATAAAGATCAGCGATACAAGACAGATGATGATGATGTGCCCAGCCAGCATGTTCGCAAAAAGACGGATAATAAGGGCGAAGGGCTTGGTGAAGATGGAGAGTATCTCCACCGGCACCATGATGAACTTGATGCCAAAAGGCACGGGAGGATTGAATATGTGTCCCCAGTAGTGCTTGTTGCCGCTGAAGGCAATCACCAGGAAGGCGATCAGTCCCAGCACGGCGGTAAAGGCAATATTACCCGTTACGTTGGCCGAACCGGGTATCAGCCCGAAAATGTTGTTTATCAGTATAAAGAAGAAGATGGTCAGCAGCAGGGGCATGTACCTCCTGTATTTATGCCCGATGTTGGGCTTGGCCACCTCGTCGCGTACAAAGGTGATAACGGGCTCGATGGCGTTCTGCCAGCCTGTGGGGGCGGTGTTCACGCCTTCGCCGCGGCGGTATCTTTTAGCTATGGAAATCATCAGCCATACCAGTATAATAAGGGCGATGAACATCTGAACCACGTTGCGGGTAAGCGAAAAGTCATAGACCTTCACATCGCGGAGCGGCCTGCCCCGGTCGTCCACGGCAATGATCTGCTCGTCGCTCAGCAGCCTGATGTCTGCCTCTTCCATTCCTTCCTGCTTCAGTTGCTCACGGTAGTGCGCCGTCACAAGGCGGTAGCCGTTATAGGCGTCCGCTCCGTGGTGGAACTTCGAAGAGCTGAAAACAGACAGTCCCCTGCCGGGCTCGTATACGATCACGGGGAGGGGCAGGGTGGCGTGGTAGTCGCCTATGGAGAAGAAATGGAACTCATGGGCGTCCATTACGTGGCCGAAGATCACCTCGTTGGCGTCGAACTTACCGTGGCCTTCGGCCTCGTTCTGCTCGTCTCCGGCGTTGGCGTCGGTACGTTCGTGGCGCTCGTCTTCATCGTCCAGGTGCCGGTCATCCTGGGCCAGAACGGCAGGTGAAAAAGCAAGGGCTAAAACGCTGAAAACCGCTACCAATAAGCATTTGACAGGTCTGACAAACATAATATACCCGAAATTTGCCGCAAAGATAAGGATGGACTGCCAAATAAGAGGAATCCGCGGAAGATTTCGGAAAGGCAGAAGGGAAAAGGCAGAAGGTGGAGGAATTAGGAATTGGGAATTAGGCCGCCAGGCTTAAATATTCAATAATCAATGCTCAATGTTCAATTTTCAAGTGGTCTCCG
>DASWNB010000366.1:0-9582 GCA_036399455.1 Flavisolibacter sp.
CTTTGCCTTTCCTTTGCGCCTTTCCCGCCTGCTGCGGGACAAGTGCGTGAAATCTCCTCGCGTCTTCGCGTCTTCGCGGTTAAACCAGGAAAACATACCCTACGGAGGCTTCGAAGCAAGGGCCTGCGGATAATGTCTAAATGGTATTAGCTGTTAGCCCTTTCTTTAGTGCTGTCTCTGCGCCCTTATGGTTAGACATAGAGGCTTGAAGACCTTATTTCCATTTATAATATCTGCTAAAGAAAGCGTACACCTAAAAGCTATAAGCCAACAGCCATCAGCCAACAGCTTCTCTAAATATTGATTCCCCCACTTACTTCAATCCTCTGCCCGTTGACCCAGCGGGCTTCCTCCGTACAGAGGAACGCCACTACTCCACCGATGTCCTCGGCATTGCCTACGCGGCCGAGCGGGGTGAGAGAGCTGAGCCTCGCTTTCATTTCGGGGTTGTTGCGGATGGCTGCGCTGTTGAAATCTGTTTCGATAGGACCGGGAGCTACTACGTTGGCCCTTATGCCTTTTGTACCCAGCTCTTTAGCCATGTAGCGGGTAAGTACTTCCACCGCTCCCTTCATGGAAGCGTAAACGGAATAGCCCGGATTGCAGAAGCGGGTGGTGCCGCTGGATATGTTGATGATGCCGCCGCCTTCCGTCATGTAAGGCACCAGCTTTTGGGTGAGAAAGTAAACGCCTTTATAATGGACGTTCATGAACTCGTCGAACAATTCTTCCGTTACCTGTTCAAAGGGAACAGTAGCGCCCATACCTGCGTTGTTCACCAGGAAATGAAGCGTTTGTGTGTTCCACCTGGAAGATAGTTCGGAGAGTACCTGCTGTACGAATGTGTCGAGGGAGGCAGGCTGGCTCATATCGAGCTGGAGGGCCGAGGCTTTTTGTCCCATCTTTTCTATTTCATTTACTACCTGCCGGGCTTCCTCCTGGTTGGTGCGGTAAGTAAGCAATACATCCATTCCCTTCCTGGCGATGCTGAGGGCCATGTCTTTACCCAGCCCGCGGCTGCCGCCGGTGACCAGGACGATCTTTGTTGTTGCTGGCATATCATGTAGGTTAAGAGGCAAAATTACGGATTGGCTGTTGGCTGATAGCTTTTAGCTGCTAGCTTCAAGCCATCGGGTGGTAATACCCTTTAGACATTATTCACAGGCCTTGCTTCGAGGCCTCGGTAGGTGGAAGCGTTCCTGGGGTTAACCGCCAGGACGCCAAGACGCGAGGAGATTTCACGCACTTGTCCCGCAGCAGGCGGGAAAGGCGCAAGGAAGGGCAAAGAAACGGGCGTTGAACTATAGTTTTTCCCTTCGTGTTTCTCGCAGTGTTCCGGCGTCTTCGTGGCTACTATCAGTGAAGAACGCAAAGAAAGGTCGCAAGCTCCCAAAAACCCTAAGGCCGCTTAAGGCCTTCCTTGCACTCTTCTTATGTTTATAACTCCGGAGGCGTGGGAACACAGAAAGAAACAGAAGGGTAAGGCTGTAGTTCAAACGACCGTTTCTTTGCCTTTCCTTTGCGCCTTTCCCGCCTGCTGCGGGACAAGTGCGTGAAATCCCTTTGCGTTCTTCGCGGTTAACCAGGAAAACTATCCTACGGAGACTCCGAAGCAAGGCCTGCGGATAATGTCAAATGGTATAAGTCTCCCTCCGGTCATAGGTTGTCTCTTATCGTTCATCGTTCATCGTTCATCGGTTATCGCTCCCTACATTTCCTTAGCCAGCTTCACCACTATCCCCACCTGGTTCTGCGAAACATTCCGTTGGTAACTGGCCCTGCCGTACTGGAATTCAAGCTTGTTGAATTTGGCGCGGAGGCCGATAGAAAAACCATTCAGGCCGTTGCCCGAGGAGCCGACATTCAACTCGCTGCGGCGAAGATGGTTGAAACCGAAAATAGCTTCGAGGTTTTTGCCCAGATAGACATGAGATGCAATGACAAAATGGTTCATGGCTTTCGTGAAAAAGCCATCCTTTGTTTCAAAGCCGTTCTCGTTATTGAAAGCAGTATCGTTGTATAAAATATTGAAGCGGTGTATATGATGCGCCGTAACTGAAAAACCCAGTGGGGCCTTTGCCAGCCTTTGCGTAAAACCCAACTGCAGGTCGAAAGGCAGATCCTCTTTTTCGCCTGTAAAGCTGCCCAACTGTACGCCCATGTTTTTCGCCAGCACCGCCGCAGAAAAGCCTCTTGCCGAATCAGTATACGAAAGCCCTGCATCTGCTGCCACGGCGCTGGAGCTATATTGCCCGTAGGAAGACTGGATGAATTTCAGCGAAGCCCCGTACTGCCATCTTTCCAGGTAAGCCCGCGAAGCGGAAACCTGCACGGCAAAATCAACCGGGCGGAAGCTGCCGCTGATATTACCCGCCGCATCGGTTTGCTCCACCGAACCATAATCGATAAAGTAAATATTTCCTGCCAGGGTGGTATTCCACTTCGGCTTATGATAGCCTCCGCTCAGGCTGTACGCTTTTATTCCTGCCAGGAAATGGTTGAACGAAAGGTTCAGTTGACCATGCATCTCCGGCCGCAGCAGCGCGGGATTATTTATTGCAAAACCCACATCGTTGGAAGGATAGGAAACATTCACCCCGCCCGCCGCTGCCAGCACCGGGCTGCCCGGCAGCTTCAGAAACTGGTAAGCCGCTTCGCCTCCCAGGGTTTGGCCTTGGGAACGAACACTAATAAAGAACACGGCAAGAAAAATGGCTATACGCATGAACGATGAGCGATAATAGATAAGAGACCACCGATAATCGGGAAACGAGGAAACTCACACCTGCTGGCTTGCAGCTTGCGGCTTGAAGCCAACAGCTAACAGCTATCAGCCAACAGCTACTCCTGCAACGCCAAATCCGTAACCTGGGTCATGGTCTTGACGTAGTGAAAACGGACTCCCTTGATGAACTCCGGGTTGATCTCTTCTACGTCTTTTTCGTTTTGCCAGCAGAGGATGAGATCGCGGAGGCCGGCACGCTTGGCGGCAAGCACTTTTTCCTTGATGCCGCCTACGGGCAGCACCTGGCCGCGAAGGGTGATCTCTCCCGTCATCCCGAAATAAGGCTTTACCTTCTTGCCCGTAAACGCCGAGGCCAGCGCCGTGAGCATGGTCACACCCGCGCTGGGACCGTCCTTAGGAACGGCGCCTTCGGGAACGTGAATGTGCACGGTCTTTTTCTCGAACACCTTTGGGTCGATGCCATAGCGGCGGGCATTGGAGCCCAGGTACGACAGCGCGGTGGCGGCGCTTTCCTTCATCACGTTGCCCAGGTTGCCGGTCAGCCGCAGGTCCGCCTTGCCATCGCTGAGCGTGGCTTCTATGAACAGTATATCGCCGCCCACGTAAGTATAAGCCAATCCGACGGCTACGCCGGGAATGCTGGCCGACTTATAGATCTCATTGTTGTAGCGCGAACGGCCGAGGATCTTTTCAATATCGCCTACGGTAAGGCTGGTCTTGAGCTTGCCCTTCATTGCCAACTGCTTGGCCTGGTAGCGCATGATGGCTGCCAGGTGCCGGTCAAGCTCCCGCACGCCGCTTTCGCGGGTATAATCCTGTATGATCTTTTCCAGCACCTTATCGCTCATCCTGAACTGGGGTGATTTCAGGCCGTGCGCCTCTTTTTGCTTGGGCAGAAGATGGCGCTTGGCAATTTCTATTTTCTCCTCCACCGCGTAGCCGCTCAGCTCAATGATCTCGAGACGGTCGCGGAGGGCGGGCTGAATGGTTTGAAGATTGTTGGCCGTGGCAATGAACAGCACCTTGCTGAGGTCATATTCCAGTTCCAGGTAGTTGTCGTAAAAGCTGTTGTTCTGTTCGGGGTCCAGCACTTCCAGCAGGGCGCTGCTGGGATCACCGCGAAGGTCGCTGCCCACCTTGTCGATCTCGTCGAGGATCATCACCGGGTTGGAGGATTTGATCTTGCGGATGGACTGGACGATCCTTCCGGGCATGGCGCCGATATAGGTCTTGCGGTGGCCGCGGATCTCGCTTTCATCATGTATGCCGCCCAGGCTGAGGCGCACGTACTTGCGGCCGATGGCGTTGGCTATGCTCTTGCCCAATGAAGTTTTACCAATACCGGGAGGGCCGTAAAAGCAAAGGATGGGGCTCTTCATATCACCCTTCAGCTTCAGCACGGCCAGGTATTCAAGAATGCGCTCCTTTATTTTCTGCATGCCGTAATGGTCGGCGTCAAGGATCTTTTTGGCGCGTTCCAGGTCGTACACGTCCTCGGTATAGTCCTGCCAGGGCAGGTCGAGCATGAGGTCGAGGTGGTTGTATACAACGGAGTAATCGGGTGTGCTCGGGTGCATTCTTTCCAGCTTTTCCACGCCTTTCTGGAAGGCTTCGCGGGCCGCGTCGGTCCATTTTTTTGATTCAGCCTTTTTCTGGAGGTCCTTGATCTCCCTTTCATTAGGATCGCCGCCCAGTTCTTCCTTGATGCTTTTCAATTGCTGCTGGAGGAAGTATTCACGCTGCTGCTTGTCGATCTCCGTGCGGGTTTTGGTGGTCACCTTGTTTTTCAGCTCGGCGAATTGCAATTCCTTCTGGAGCAACTGCATGAGCAGGTCGGCCCTTTCGCGGATGTTGTTCAGCTCCAGCAGGCGCTGCTTCTCCCTAATCTCGATGGTGAGGTTGCTGGAGACAAAATGTATCAGGAAAGAAGGGTTTTCGATATTGCGGAGAATGACCGAAGCTTCGCTGGGAATATTGGGTGAAAGCTGTATGATCTCGGTAGCCAGGTCCTTGATGTTGGATACGTAGGCTTCAAAATCAGGGTCCTTCGGGATTTCCTCTTCGGCCAGAACGTTGATCTGTGCCTTGAAATAAGGGTCCTCGGTAACTACCGCATCTATGGAAAAACGGGTCCTTCCCTGTATGATGATGGTGGTGCCGCCATCAGGCATCTTGATCTGCTTTACGATCTTGGCCACGGTCCCTATGTCTTCCAGGTCTTTGGCTACGGGATCTTCCACGTTGCTGTCCTTCTGGGCCACCACGCCAATGAGCTTGTGGGTCTTATAGGCTTCGGCAACGGCCTTGATGCTTTTATCCCTTCCCACGGTAATAGGCAGCACAACACCGGGAAAAAGCACTGTATTGCGAAGGGGCAGCAGGGTAAGCTCCCCCGGTATATCTATGATATCGGATGATTCGACGTCGCTTTCATTCAGGGGAATGATCGGCAAAAAGTCCATTTCTTCTTCAGATTTCAACATAAAATTCACTCGAAGCGGTTTTGATAAAAAATACGCCCCCTGGGGCGAAAGTGCAAATTTAGTCAATAAGGTAGAAGGTGAAAGGTAAAGGGTAAAAGGCAGAGATAATAGCCGTTCCTGGTTTTTTGCTTTTTGTTTCTGGTTCTTGGCCCCACCAGTCTTTAGCTCTTCTGCCTTTCGCCTTCGACCTTTTACCTTCCACCTTTAAACAAACAGCCGGAACACCAAAGGTATTCCGGCTGATTAATGATTTTCGTAATGATTATCCCTTAGAAAGCATAGCCGAGTGAAAGCTGCCAGGCCTGGCTCTTCCATTCGTCGCGGTCGTCTATGTCGTTGATGTTGTTAAGGCCAACTGCATAGCGTCCGTTAAGGCGGATCTTGCCAAGCTTGAGGGTAGCGCCGCCGAGCAGGGAAAGGTCGCCGCTTCTGAAGGCGTTCTCGCCGTTCTGCAGCAGGTTTTTGCCCTGGTCCAGCAGGATGCCGAACTGGGGACCGGCCTGCACTGAAAGTGCACTACCGAGCTTGTAGTTGAGCAGCACGGGAATAGAAAGATAATTGAGCTTTACGTCACCGCTGGTGGCCGAGTTGAAAGCATTTTGATAGATGGCCTTGAAAGCTGTGTCGGTACGGGTCTGGAACTGGTTGAAGATAACTTCCGGCTGGAGGCTCAGTTTCTTGCCAAGGCTTATTTCGGCGAAGCCACCTAACAGGTAGCCATACCTGAATTCATCCTTGAAAGAACGTCCTTCGACTTTAGTGATGTTGGCACCGGCTTTTATACCGAGATCAATTTGAGCCATGGCAGCCTGCGCAAGAAGAATACCTGCAAACAGAGAGAGGATTCTGATTTTCATAAACTATAGTTTTCAGATTTTAACAACCAAGATTAATGCCACCCCTATTCGGATGATGTTAAAGAATTAAGAAAGCGAACGAGACGATGAACGATAACCGAGAAACGATAACCGATGAACGATGAACGTTAACCGACCACCGATGAACGATGAACGGGATTAGAGATTGGGAAATTGCGTGAAGGTTTAATTTTAGGGAGAGGAATTGTTACTAAAGGTTTGAGGTTTGAGGTTCGTTAGGTGTAACGGCCCATCTCTTTGTGCAGCCTTCGTGCCTTTGCGCCTTTGTGGTTCTAAAAAGCCAACAGCTTTCCTATCGGTTGTCGGTTAACGGTCATCGGTTATCCCTAATCGGTTATCCCTAAAAGATGAATCCTGTATTCACAGTGAACATCGTAGAAAAATTCTTCTCCTTCGCAGGAATGTAGTAATCGAAAATAAGCTGGGGCTGGAGGAAGAATTTGCCTTTGGAGAATTCGGTTTTAAGGATAGCCGAGGCGGAGAGGGGCTGGAAGGCCATTTCGTCGTTGAGCTGCACGTTCTCGGTGTTGTTCAGGGGATTGCCACCGGTAATACGTCCTTTACCGTAGGTAGTGGTAGTGGTTTGATTAAAGCCGAATTTCTGCGTGCCGCTTACCAGGGCCAGTTGCGGCGTGAAGCGGATAAAGTCGTTGTCGGACACTACATCCAGCCAGTAAAAATCTTTGCGCAGGCTGGCGGTAACCGTTAGGTCGCTTATGCTTTCGCGTGTGTTTACCGTGGTATAACCCCTCCGCCTAAGACGCAGGAAGGTGATGTAGTCCTGCCGCTCCGTGTATTCCGTGCGGCTGCCCCACCCGTAATTAATTCCAACCGATGGCTTCAGCCAAAGATCACGGTAGGTGAAGTAGGCATATAATTCGTTCTCCAGCGGAGAAGTATAAAAAGAAAGCGAATCCTTTGTAAAGAAGTGCGAGAAAGATATGCCTGTGATCAGCTTCGTGCTTTTGACATAATCATACGATACCGTACCGACGAACAGGAAGGGATTCAGCCGGCCGCTGTCCTGCACGATGCTGGAAGAAGCGCTAAGCCCCAGTCCCGATTTATGGAACCAGGTAAGGGAAGGCGAATAAGTAAGCTTGCGGGTAGCCTGCAGCGAAATGCCTGAATTGGTTTTGGAAGAAGTGTTGAAATAGCCATTGGTCAGGCCTACGTTGATAAGCAGGTAGCTGCGGGGGCGAAGCAGGGAATCAAAGAATGAATCCATTTCACTGAACAGCATATCGTAATCCTCAAATGAGCTATCAACAGGCAGGGGCTTCTGGGCAGAAGCCTGCCGGGCACACAGGAACAGCGATATGAAAACGACAAATACTTTTCCAGGCATACAGACAAATTTGGTTCATCATCAGAAAAGGACAAGAGGCTGACACAAATTTACCACGAAAGTTTAATGAATTGTTAACGGCAGAGGCGGGTTTTTTATTGCGGGGGGAACCACGGAGGCGCGGCGGGAACCACGAAGGCGCAAGGAACGCGAAGGAGCGCCAGGGGGAATTAGGTCGTGAATCGTCAATCGTGAATCGTGAATGGGAGTTCCTGGAAACAAAAAGCTTTGCGGCACTTTGCGTTTAAAATACCGTAAGGAAAGACTGCATCTAAAGAACCAGAAACCACAAACAATAAACCTGAAACCTGCCTTTACTATCCCAGCTCAAACAAGGTAATCTCCGGCAGGATGCCTACACGGCCGGGATAGCCTATGAAGCCGAAGCCGCGGTTGACGTAAAGCTTCTGGTCTTTTTCCTCGTAGAGGCCTGCCCATTGCTTATAGACGTACTGGACGGGGCTCCATTTCATCCAGGGCAACTCTACGCCGAACTGCATGCCGTGGGTGTGGCCGGAAAGCGTAAGGTCGATGTCGGGGTATTTCTGGCGAACCTCGGCGTCCCAGTGGCTGGGATCGTGGCTCATGAGGATCTTGAAAGGGATGGCTTCGGTGCCGGCGTGGGCTTTCCGGAGGTTGCCGTATTTAGGGAAGCGGGCCTTGTTGCTCCAGTTCTCTATGCCCAGCAGGGCCACCTGCTCTCCTGCCCGCTCCAGCAGCACGTGCTCGTTCAGCAGCAGCTTCCAGCCCATGGAGGCCTGGAGCTGTTTCAGCCGGTTCAGGTTGGCTTCCTTTTCCATTACGCTGCCCCACTGCACGTAATCGCCGTAATCGTGGTTGCCCAGAACCGAATACACCCCCAGCGGGGCTTTCAGGCGGCTGAACACGTCTACATAATCCTGCATTTCCACCGCCTGGTCGTTTACCAGGTCGCCGGTGAACAGGATAAGGTCTGGCTGGAGGGAAAGCACCTTTTCCACCCCCCTTATTACAGCCTGCTTGTCGGTAAAGCTGCCGCTGTGGATGTCGGAAAGCTGCACCACTTTCAGGCCGCGGAAGGCGGCGGGGAGGTTCGGGAAGTTCAGGGCTACCCTTTTTACGCGGTAGCGGTATTTATTGGAGAACCCGTACACCAGCGAGCCGAAAAGCCCGGCCCCGGCGGCCAGTCCTACCCAGCTCAGGAAAACCGAACGGGAAATGCCCTCGCCCTCCTGTATCTGTTCTCCTTCCGTATCCTTGAAAAAAAGCTTGCCCGCCCCCCATTGTATCAGCCGCCGCAGGTCGTCGATCAGCAGGAAAACGCCCGTTATCAGCTTGGCAAAGAAAAGGGCCACGATAAGGGCGAAGATCACGCTCCGCAGGCTTTTGGACTGTCCCAGGTTCAGGGCCGGGAGCACCATCATGATGATGAGGGCCGCCACGGAAACCACCCAGTAGGCGATGTAAAGGGCCATTCTTGTTTTTGGACCGGCGGAATGGGAGACGAGTTTTATGGCCTGGAAGACGTAAAAATCAAGAAGGATCATTATTCCGAGCAGGATGAGCCAGAAGGGTGAGCTGCGCATAAATTCCGAATATGGTGCAATTAAAGAAAGTTTTCTTAACTCCATACAATATCTTGCTGTACAGGCTTTTTGGTCTCTCTAACCCTTATTTTTGCCACTTAACCGCAACGGATTTATTATGAAGCTCAGCTATTACGGACACGCCTGCTTTTCGGTGGAGGCCGGGGGAAAAACCCTCCTGTTCGACCCCTTTATCACACCCAACGAGCTGGCAAAGCACATCAGGCTGGAAGATATTCGTGCGGATTACATACTGGTATCACACGGCCACGGCGACCACGTGGCGGACTGCGTGGCGCTGGCGAAGCAAACGGGCGCTACAGTAGTAGGACCTTTCGAGGTGATGGACTGGCTGAACCGCCAGGGTGTGGAAAACACCCACCCGATGAACCACGGGGGCAAAAAAGCCTTTGACTTCGGTACGGTGAAGTGCACCAATGCGGTTCACTCCTCCTCCATGCCGGATGGCAGCTACGGGGGCAACCCGGTGGGCTTTATAGTGGATACGAAGGACGGGGCTTTTTACTACAGCGGCGATACGGCGCTGACCATGGACATGCAG
>DASWNB010000367.1:0-13924 GCA_036399455.1 Flavisolibacter sp.
CTGCGTGTAGAACTGGAACTTCTTCGCAACGTTGGCTTTTGCATCGATGCCCGCCACCGCGTTGTCGAAGCTGCCGTTCTGCTGTTCGATGGAGCGGTAGAAGATAACGGGATTGAGATAGCCGAACTCGAATTTATCCGCCCTGCCAAAGATCACGCCTTCAAAAAGACCTATGTTCAGCCATTTTGTTACGGCCAGGTCCAGGTGGTGCATGGCCGCATATTTCTTTGGGATGAGAATGTCGGCGCCGCTTCTTTCGGAGGACTGCAATTCCATGAACAGGTTCTGGTAGTTGAATTTCCAGATGCGGGTATTGAGCTTCAGGAAGAGCGTGCTGTTGGAAAAATCACTCAGGAAAAGAGAGCGGTGGCCGTTGCCCAGGAAGTTCTTGTCATATCCAAAAGCCACGTCGATATACCGGGCCACGTTGAAGGTGATGGTGCCCCGCGCATCGAAGTAGTCATAGCCGGTAACCTTGAATTCCTTGTAAAAGCCCTGTCCCGGCACGGCCTGTCTTTCTTCTTCCCATTGCTGCACGTACCTGGGGTCACGCTCCTGGTTGTCGGTCACATAGGCCGAGAAGCCGATCTTGTCCGCAATGCGTCCGCGCAGCGTAATGCCGCGTGTATTGAGGAAGAGATGCTGGTCGTTATTGCTTTCCTTGCCGACGGTGTACTGGAACACGGGGTTGACGGCAAGAAAGAAGTCCTTTTCGTTTACTTCGTATAGATTGGCGGGGGTCTTGTAAAAATGCTTCCAAAGCGGCTTGCGGCTGGCGAATTGGGTCCTGTCGCCTGTTGCCCATTCGATATTGCCCAGCATGGCCGTGTACAGGTTGTAGCGGTCGACAGGAGACAGCGAAGCGGTATCTAGGCGGCCGATATGCGGGATGAACTGGCGGCGGCTAAATGGTCTTGCTTTTGAGAAGTTGAGGACCGAATCAGTCTGCGCTTTTATTTCGAGCCGTTCGAGCAGGATGTTCTCCTGGGCGCCCTGCTGCAAATAGATGGTTTGTGAAAAGGACAGGAAAGGGGTCAGTAAAAAAAATAGTCTTACAAGGGTTTGTTTAAATTGCATGCAGACCGGTTTAGATTTTCAAATTATGCAAAAATACCTCATTAAGGGCATCAACATGGTGAATGAAGGGCTCATTCAAACCGTTGATGTTCTGATAGCGAACGAAAGGATAGAAAAGATCGCACCAGTTATTTCAAACATACCCGCGGAAGAGATCAACGGCGAAGGAAAATACCTTCTGCCCGGCTGCATCGACGACCAGGTGCATTTCCGCGAACCCGGTCTCACCCACAAGGCACGCATCTACACCGAAGCAAAGGCGGCAGTAGCCGGCGGCGTCACTTCCTTCATGGAAATGCCCAACACCATGCCGCCCGTGTTCACGCAGGAACTGCTGGAACAGAAGTATGATATCGCCTCCCAAACCTCGCTGGCCAATTATTCCTTCTACATGGGCACAGCCAACGACAATACCGACGAAGTGCTGCGCACCAACGAAAAGAAGGACCGCGTTTGCGGCGTCAAGATCTTCATGGGCTCCTCTACGGGAAATCTCCTGGTAGATAATTATCTCACGCTCGACCGCGTATTTGGCGGAACCGAATTATTGATTGCCACGCATTGCGAGGACGAGCAGATCATACGAGACAATCTCCGGGAACTAAAAGAAAAGAAAGGAACGCTGGAGCCAGCGGACCACCCGCTGGTGCGCAACGAGGAAGCCTGCTTTGAATCGTCATTCAGAGCCATACAACTGGCCAAGAAGCACAACACCCGCCTGCACATCCTCCACATCAGCACCGCGAAAGAATTGCAGCTTTTTAGCAACATGGTTCCGCTGAAGGATAAAAGGATCACTGCCGAGGTTTGCGTGCACCACCTGCATTTCACCAGCGACGATTATCCCCGCCTGGGCAATCTCATCAAGTGCAATCCCGCCATTAAGGCGCCGCACAACCGCGAAGCCCTCTGGCAGGCCCTGCTCGATGACCGGCTGGATGTAATTGCCACCGACCATGCGCCGCATACATGGGAGGAAAAAGGCGAGCCTTACGAGAAAGCGCATGCGGGCATACCGCTGGTGCAGCATTCGCTCCTGCTGATGCTGCATTACCACAAGCAGGGAAGGATAAGGCTGGAAGATATAGCGCGGAAGATGAGCCATGCCGTGGCGGACTGCTTCGGCATCAGGGAAAGAGGCTATATCCGCGAAGGCTATTATGCCGACCTGGTTATTGTTGACCTGGACAAAAGCACCGAAGTGTCGAAGAAGAACATACTGTACCAGTGCGGCTGGAGCCCTTTTGAGGGAGAGAATTTTCCTGCCGCCGTTACACATACTTTTGTCAACGGCAGCCTGGTGTATGGAAATGAAAGCTGGCATGAATCTGTAAAGGGTAAAAGGCTGGAATTTGGCGAAGCCTGACAGTTAAACAAAGAAAGATGCAAATAGATAAGATCACCTTCAACGATATATCCATCTTCCAGGCCGAGGAAGAGTTTTCCATATTTCACAAGCTCAACTTTACCCGCACGGTAGGCGGCAAGGAATGGCTCCGCCGGTTCTTCGCCGATCCCCACCGCGACCTGAAAAAGATCATCGGCACGCAAAACATCATCAAAACCCTTCTGAAGCACATCGACGAATGGCCGCCGGAGATCACCAACGGCACCATCATCATGATCGATAAGTTCCTGGACTATAACCTGGACCCGGTGCCGCAGCATCCCAACCTGCTCAGCAGCTACAGCTATAAGATCCTTCATGCGCAGGACTATTCCATGCTCAGGTATTCGGTTAAGCACCTGGCTGATTTTTTCCGCGGCATCAGCAAGCTGCACGACCTGCTGGCCGCCACCGAGCTGCCCGCCAACCTGGCCTTCTACCGCGACCGTATCCATAGGATATTGCAGGAAGAGCCCCTGAAAAAACTGGCCTCTATTTCTCCCGGCCAACTGGGCATCAAGGATAACCTGTATTACGCCTACTACCTCCGCAACGTTTACCGGGGCGACACACTGGAGCTGATCGACATTTTCAGCCGGATAGAAGCCTGGTACTCGATGGCCGTAGCCGTAAAGACCTACAACCTTCAATTTCCAAAATTCATAGAATCCACCGACCCGTATTTCCGCGCCGAGGGACTGTACCATGTGCTGCTCCAGCACCCCGTTGCCTACGACCTGGTGCTCCGCCCCGACGAAAATTTTCTTTTCCTTACCGGCGCCAACATGGCTGGCAAGAGTACGCTCATCAAGGCCACCGGTTCGGCGGTGTTCCTGGCGCACATAGGCATGGGGGTTCCCGCCCGCAGCATGGAGCTCAGTCTTTTCGACGGCCTGCTCACCAACATCAACGTAGCCGACAACATAGCCAAAGGTGAAAGCTACTTTTTCAACGAGGTACAGCGCATCAAGAGCACCATCTACAAGATCAACGACGGCAAAAAATGGATGGTGCTCATCGACGAGCTGTTCAAGGGCACCAACGTGCAGGATGCCATGAAGTGCTCCCTCGCCGTTATCAAGGGTTTCATCAAAATGAAAAACTCGCTTTTCGTCCTGTCCACCCACCTTTACGAAATAGGCGACGAGCTGAAGCCATACTCCAACATCTCCTTCAAATATTTCGAAACCAACGTCAAGGACGACCAGCTCGAATTCAGCTACCAGCTCAGGGAAGGCATCAGCAACGACCGCATCGGCTATGTGATTTTGCGCCGGGAAAAAGTAGTGGAGATGCTTGAGCAGTTGTGAGGAGGTCCACGGTCCGCAGTCCACAGCGGAGTCGTTTAATTGGGAGAAGCTTTTCTTTTGTTCAGGGCGGAAGTCTTAAGCCGGAAACCGGAACTTTCGACCTGAGCAGGCTCTGTTCGTGAGGTGGGATAATTCCCTTAATTTTAATAAGTAAAGGCAGAAAGATTATGCTGATAGAAAGAACATCCAATGAGGTAATTATCCGTTTGCCTGCTTCGGTGGACGCAACAGGCCTGCAACGCCTTGTCGATTATCTGACCTATAAAGAAGCAACTGCTGGTTCCAAGGCCACTCAGGAGCAGGTAGATAAACTTGCCAGTGATGTGAAAAGAGGATGGTGGAAGAAGAACCGTAAACGCTTTCTGAAATGAAGAAAATGATTGTTGACACCAACATTATTTTCTCTTGCCTGCTCAATTCTCAAGGAACAATAGGTGACCTCATTTTCAATTCCGAAAATGTTTTTGCTTTTTATAGCAATCAGTATATGCGGCTTGAGATTCGTAAGCATTGGAACAAGCTCAAAAAGATTTCCAGGCTTGCTGACACTGAGTTGGAGACTGCTTATGATAAAATGCTCACAAAGCTGACCTTCATCAACGAAGAGCTCATACCTCAGAACGATTGGAGAAAAGCAGAAGCTTTAGTTGCTGATATTGATTTAGATGACACAGATTTTGTGGCATTGACAAGGTATTTAAAAGGCAGCTTATGGACTGGTGACAAGCCGCTGTATGAAGGGTTGAAAGCAAAACGCTTCAGGACTGTTTACAACACGCAAGACATGATTAAGCTGCGTGATAAACTTTCCAGATAATAAACTTCGTGCAAGAGGAGATTTGTGCGATTCCGGTAAATTAACGCCAAGTGCCGCAAAGAAGCGCCAAAACCAATCCTAACTCCTTCTACCCTATACCTTCTGCCTTTTGCCCTTATTCACCCTCCACCATTGCCCATTCACCCCTACATTTACATTCATGAAACAATTCCTTATTCTCCTCTGCTGCTTTGTTTGCCTGGGTGCCGGGGCGCAACGCAATATTGACGTGCAGCATTATAAATACGAGATAGAACTGTCCGACCTGTCGGATGCAATTACCGGCAAGGCGGTGATCAGGGTGACCTTCCTGGCCCCGGCCTCGCAGCTCGTGCTGGACCTGGCTTCCGTGGAAGAGGATAAGGGAATGCAGGCCTTTCTGGTGCAGGAAGTGGGCGATGCAAAGCCGCTGGTATTCGGGCACCGCAACAACCAGCTTTTCATTAACCTGAACAAGCCCGCCGCCGCTAAGGAAACCCGCAGCTTCGAGATACAGTACATGGGTACGCCAAAGGATGGCCTGATCATCTCCAAAAACAAGCACGGCGACCGAACCTTTTTTGCGGACAACTGGCCTGACAGGGCGCACCAGTGGGTTCCCTGCAACGATGTTCCTTCTGATAAATCGGCCGTGGAGTTCATTGTTACCGCACCGGGACATTACCGTGTTATTTCCAACGGCCTGCTGCAGTCGGAAGAAATGCAGAGGGACGGCAGGAGAAGAACGCACTGGAAGGAAGACCTGCCCATTCCCACCAAGGTAATGGTGATCGGCGCGGCCAGGTTTGCCGTGGCCCGGGTGGACAGCAGCTACAGCATTCCCGTTACCGCCTGGGTGTACCCCCAAGACAGCGCAAAGGGTACATACGATTATGCGCTGGGCGATGACATACTGAAATTCTTTACTTCTTATATCGGTCCCTACCCGTACAAAAAGCTGGCGAACGTGCAGTCCAAGACCATTTTTGGCGGGATGGAAAACGCCAATGCCATTTTTTATGCCGAGAATACTGTTACCGGCAATCGCCGCTCGGAAGCTTTGATAGCGCATGAGATCGTACACCAGTGGTTTGGCAATACGGCCACTGAAAAAAGCTTTGCACACCTTTGGCTGAGCGAAGGCTTCGCCACCTATCTCACCGACATCTACATAGAACAGAAATACGGCGTCGACAGCTTCCGCAACAGGATGCAGCAGGAAAAAATGCAGGTGATAAGATTTGCGCTGGAGAATGAGCTTCCCGTGGTGGATACTCTTTCATCTTACATGGACCTGCTCAACGCCAACAGCTACCAGAAAGGCGCCTGGGTGTTGCACATGCTGCGCCACGAAGTAGGCGATAAGAATTTCCAGAAGATCGTTCAAACCTATTACAGCCAGTACCGGCACAGCAATGCCGACACCCGCGACTTCCAGCGTGTAGCCGAAACAATCGCCGGCCGTGAACTAGGGTGGTTCTTCGACCAGTGGCTATACCGGCCGGGAGTGCCTGTGCTGGATATAGAAATGAAAATGAAGGACAAAGAGCTGAAGATAGAGATCAACCAGGGCAAGCACCAGTTCCGCTTTCCGCTTGAAATATTGGTAATTGCGGAAGATGGTGAAGCTACCACGCACAGGATCGAAGTAAAAGGAAAGGAAACGGAGTTCAAGCTAAAGACTAAAGGTCCTGTGAAAGTGAGTTTTGATCCTGAGAAGAAGTTATTGTATCACATGAAGTAAGCTGTTGGCTGATAGCTGTTGGCTGTTAGCAGGGGTTTAGGATGCACCAGTCTTAGCGATAGCGGGCTAATTACCAGAATTTCCACCATGCTTTTCTCCGCTTTAGTATTACCGGCACAGGTTCCTGGGTATGGTAATCGGACGGCTCGTAACTGATGTGCTCTCCGTTATAATCTATCTTATACTTGTTCCCGTTAAAATCAGTCAGTGCAATATGGTCGTCGTGCATTTCAAAAGGGTTGCCTTCATAGAGGCAAACAAAAATGTCGGCTCCGCCATGCTTCCAAAGTATCCTGCCTGTCCTGTCAATCCTTGCAATCGCCAGCTCTCCATGAGTAATGTATGTATCCCCGTATTTATGAATTGAAAAACAGGTGGCCCAGTCAGCTTCTGTTACCCAGTTAATCTCCAATTCAGGAAGCGAAAGGTTGAATACTTTATTGCAGCACCGGATGACGAGGTTTCCTTCGTCTATCAGTGCCGTGTCTTCATGAACACCTGTTCCGCCACCACTCGCCAGGACGATAGCCGTTCTTATTGCCTTGTCATCCCTGTAAATCTTAATGGCATGTTGTGAATTGGGAGAATACTCTTTGTCCGTATCCGCTTGGATGATTTTATCGTAAGAAGTGGGGCTGGCTGAAGTTTGCCTGAATGCATCATCATCAAACACCTCAACGGACAGGTCGTTATGTTGAAGGAAAATTGCCATATTGAATGAGAGCCGGAAGCTGGAGTGTGAAGCCGGAAGCCATGAGCCATAAGCCGTAAGCCGTAAGCCAACAGCTATCAGCCAACAGCCAACAGCCTTTCCGTTACACTAGCATGGTTACCGGGTTCTCAAGGTATTTCTTGAACGTCTGAAGGAAACCGGCTCCCACTGCGCCGTCAACGCTCCTGTGGTCACAGCTAAGGGTGATCTTCATTACGTTGGCTACGCCAAAGCCGTCGCCTTTGCGTACCACAATTTCCTTGATGCGGCCCACGGCCATGATGGCGCTGTCGGGCGGGTTGATGATGGCGGTGAATTCCTCTATATCCATCATACCCAGGTTGGAGATGGTGAAGGTGTTGCCGGTAAATTCGTTGGGCTGAAGCTTTTTGTTCCTTGCCTTGCCTGCCAGCTCTTTTACTTCTGAAGCTATCTGGCTGAGGCTTTTCTGGTCCGCAAAGCGGATGACGGGAACGATCAGGCCGTCGTCGATGGCTACAGCCACGCCCATGTGTATGTGATGGTACTGGCGGATGAAATCGCCCATCCAGGACGAGTTCACGGCCGGGTGCTTGCGGAGGGCCATGGCCGCCGCCTTTATTACCATGTCGTTAAAAGAGATCTTTACCTCGCTCATCTCGTTCATCTGGGTTCTTGCCTGCATGGCATTGTCCATGTTGATCTCCATGGTGAGATAGAAATGCGGGGCGCTGAACTTGCTTTCACCCAGCCTTCTTGCAATAACCTTCCGCATCTGCGACACATTCGTATCGCTAAATCCTTCCTGTCCCGACACCTGTGGCTGCGGTGCCTGCGCTGCCTTCGCAGGCTGTTGCGCCGCAGCAGCTTCCGGTTGGCGGTTATTGGTTATCGGTTGCCTGAAATTATCTATATCGCTTTTTGTGATCCTTCCGTTATCGCCGCTTCCCTGTACCTGCGAAAGGTCGATGCCTTTTTCCTGTGCCATTTTACGGGCCAGGGGAGATGCCTTGATGCGGCCGTCACCCTGGGCGGCGGGCTGGCCTTCCTGCTGCGCCTGCGGCACCCCTCCGGTGGCCGAAGGCTGCTCCGAAGACTGCGCTGCTTTTTCTTCTGCCTGGGGTGCGGGGCTTCCGCCCTGGGACTGTCCCTTGGTGGCGGCAACGATGGCCTGCACATCCACTTTTCCTTCTTCGCCAATGATGCAAAGCAGGTCGTTCACGGCAATCTTTTCGCCGGGCTTGGCGCCCTGGTACAGGAGCTTGCCGTTTTTATAGCTTTCAAGCTCCATGGTGGCCTTGTCGGTTTCGATGTCGGCCAGCACTTCGCCTTTCTTTACTTCTTCGCCTATGTTCTTGTGCCAGGAAGCGATCACGCCTTCGGTCATGGTATCGCTCAGGCGGGGCATGAGCACCACTTCCTCCATTTTGCTGACATCGATGTTGGATGAGGCAGGCTGGCTGCTTTGCTGTTGTTGCTGTGCAGGTGGGGGAGAAGAGGGCTGTTCGGCGGGTTTGGCTTCTCCGCCCGAAGCGGCGGCTTGTGAACCGCCACCAGATTTTGCGCCGGAGAGATGGCTGGAGATGTCCTCGCCTTCATTCCCGATGATGGCCAGCAGGTCGTTCACCTGGAGCTTGCCGCCTTTTTCGGCGCCAATGTGCAGGACTGTGCCGTCCTTATAGCTTTCCAGCTCCATGGTGGCCTTATCCGTTTCGATTTCTGCCAGCAGCTCGCCTTTCTTTACCGGGTCGCCTACCTTTTTGTGCCAGGCGGCAATAACGCCTTCCGTCATCGTATCGCTCAGTCGGGGCATCAAGATCACTTCAGCCATGTTCTATAGTTTATAATGCGGCGTGAAATTAAAGCAAAATCTTCACTGCTGCGCAGGGGGAGGTTTGAGGTTTGAAGTTTGAGGTTTGAGGTTAGGTGTGAAAAGCCGGTCATTAGCGGTCTCTCTACAGTTCAGTACAGGGCAAACGGGCAGCCGAAAAGGCTGCTAAAAAGGAGTGATGCACCTACGAACCTCAAACCTCAAACTTTAAAAGTCCAGCTCCAGGTTCAAACGGTCCTTAAGCTCTTTAACAAGGGGGAATTGCTCGACGATGCGCATGTACTGCTCCCGGTAGTTAAGGGGGCGCTCTGTCTGGATCTCCTCTTTGGGGCCTTCCACCAGCACGATGGTCAGCTTCAGCACGCGGTTCTGGAGCTCTTTCTGGAGGAATTCACAGGTCTTGTTCCTTTCCATTTCCAGGAAGCGCTGGCTGATATTGCTGGTTACAACCGCTTCAAAGCTGTTTTCGCCTGTTATCCTCAGCTCGGCCAGTTCAAAGCTCTGCCAGGCAGGATTCTTTTCTTCCTTAAGGCGGACAATCACCTTCTGCCAGGCGGCTTTAAGGGTTTGCTCGTCCAGTGGCTTGTCCGCGACAGTGTTTCCGTTGGACTGGCTGAACTTGCGGCGGATGGCTTCCAGGGAAAGCTTGCCTTTGGCAGGGGCGGCTTCCCCTACGGCTACGGGCATTTCCTTTTCGGCTACCGCCTGTTCAGGCGCGGTTTCAATGATCAGCCTTGCCTCGCTTTGCTTTGGCTTCAGCAGTTCCGTCTTCCTTGGCAGCTCCTGTAGAGGCATCTCAAAACGATCTTCCTCCATCTCCTGCACTTTCGGAACTGAAGGCTGCGCCTGCGGCTTCGTGACTTGGGGCTTTGGACTTACGGCTCCGGAACCTGGGGCCTGAGATGCTTCTACCGCAATTGGCTGGATGGTCCTGAAAGCTACCGGTCTTGCTGTGTCAGCGAGTTTTTTTTTATCAAGAGAGGCTCCGCTTGCAGAAAGGCGGAGGGCCTGGGAGAGATAGCAAAGCTTGATAAGGGCAAGTTCCACGTGCAGGCGCTTGTTTCGGGCCGATTTGAAGTTGATCTCGGCTTCATTCAGGAGGTTCAGGGCGCTGACGAGGTAGCCGGCATCCACCTGGGCGGCGGTTTCGGAGTAGCGCTTTTTAAAGCTTTCCACCACTTCCAGGATGCCGATCACCCTTTCGTCCTTGCAGATGAGCAGGTTGCGCAGGAATTCGGCAAAGCCGTTGAGCACCATATCGCCCTCGAAGCCTTTTTTATTGATATCATCGTACAGCAGCATGGCCCCGGCAAGGTCCTGGGCCAGCATGCAATCCATAAGCTTGAAATAATAATCGGCGTCCAGTATGTTCAGGTGCTCGATGGTGTTGGCGTAGTTCACCTCGCCGTTGGTAAAGCTTACGATCTTGTCCAGTATGCTCAGGGCATCACGCATACAGCCTTCGCTTTTCTGGGAGATGAGCTGCAGGGCGGCTTCCTCGGCTTTGATACCTTCCTTGTTGGCAATCTCCTGGAGGTGGTCCACCGTATCCTGGAGGGTTATCCGTTTGAAGTCGAATATCTGGCAGCGGCTCAGGATGGTGGGAAGTATCTTATGCTTTTCTGTAGTGGCAAGAATAAAGATGGCGTAAGGCGGCGGCTCTTCCAGCGTTTTGAGGAAGGCATTAAAGGCCGACTGGGACAGCATGTGCACCTCATCTATTATATACACCTTGTACTTGCCTGCCTGCGGCGAAAAGCGCACCTGCTCCACCAGGCTGCGTATATCATCCACCGAGTTATTGGAAGCGGCATCCAGCTCGTGGATGTTCATGGATGTGCCTTCGTTGAACGATTTGCAGGAATGGCATTCGTTGCAGGCCTCGCCTTCGGGGCTAACCTGCTCGCAATTGATGGTCTTGGCCAGTATGCGGGCGCAGGTGGTCTTGCCCACACCGCGAGGGCCGCAGAAAAGAAAGGCATGGGCCAGGTGGGCGGTCCTGATTGCGTTCTTTAATGTAGTGGTAATATGCTGCTGCCCCACCACCGTATCAAAGGCCTGGGGGCGGTATTTTCTGGCTGAAACAATGAATTTTTCCATACGCTGCATCGCTAAGGTAAGGAACCTCCGGGAATGGCTGAGGGGGTGGGGATAAGGGGTGGAGAGATAGGCGTTTAGCGACCACCGATAAGCGGGGATGACCGATAAGAGATAACCGATGACCGAAGAGAGGAATTGGGAATCAGGGAGAAGGGGATAAGGCGTAAGGTAGAAGGTAAAGGGTTCCCGCTTTTCCCTGCGTCTTGGCGTCCTGGCGGTTAATCCTAAAACTTCATTTAGATAATCCTGCTCATAGGCTGAACGGAACAGGCCAACAGCTATCGGCTATAAGCGATGACGAAGAGAGGAATTAGGAATTAGGACATTCGGTGGTCGGTGGTCTCTAACCGGTTATCCTTCTGCAACAGCTAACTTAAAATCGGGTGTCTCCTGAATTCCTTCGTTCTGTCGAATAAATACCGGTACGTAGAGAGGCGGCGGCTTTGGTGTACGTCGCCGAGGCCCTGGGCTACGTTGAGCATTTTGGGATTGAAATCGCCTATCCACTGCATTTCGTACTCCTTATAGGGCATTTTTACTACGGTTTTATAGGCTTCCCCCACTATGAAGGAGTCTATACCCTTGCCCTGGAATTCCGGCACTATGCCAAACACCAGGCCGGTGAACTTGGTGCATTTGTGGGTTTTCTTTACCCAAAGGAATTTAAGCTTGTGCAATAGCCCGAACTGTCCATTAAGGTGCTTGAACCACTGGTTCAGGTCGGGAAGGTTGACGAAGATGGCAATGGGAGTTGTATTATGATAGGTGAACCAGATAATACGCTCATCCATTACCGGCTTCATTTTGCGGAACATCTGCACCACCTGCTCTTTCTTTAGCTCCTTCAATCCGCCATGACCGGCCCAGGCGGCGTTGTAAACGGCGGCAAAGTCTGCGGCGTATTTCTCCAGCTTGTTCTTTTCTATGGTGCGCACCGAAAAGGCCGGGTCTTTTTCGTATTGGGCGTGGCGCTCCAGCACCTTGTCGCTCAGCTTTTGCTTTGGGTCCTTGCCAAAGCATATCTGGTGGAAAAATGCCTGGAAGCCATAGTTTTCGAAAAGCTTCTTATAATAGGGCGGGTTGTAATTCATGCAATACAGCGGCTCCTGGTAGCCTTCCACCACCAGCCCCCACCAGCGGTCGCGTTCACCAAAGTTGATAGGGCCGTCCATCGCTTCCATGCCTTCCTGTATCAGCCAGTGCTTAGCCACGTCGAACAGGAGGTCTGCGGCTTCCTGGCTGTTGATGCAATCGAAAAAGCCTATGCCGCCTACGGGAACGTCATCGCCCTTATTCTTGTATTTTTTGTTGGTAAAGGCCGCTATGCGGCCGATGAGCTGCCCCGAGGCATCCTTCAGTATCCATCTTTTGGCGGTGCCAAAGCGGAAGGTCTTGTTCCTGGCAGGATCAAAAACATCGTTCACATCCTTGTCCAGCGGACGGATGTAATTCGGGTTATCCCCGTTGAGGCGGACGTTCACCTTAATGAAATCATCCGCCGTTTGCCTGTCTGTTATTTCTATCAGCTGCATCACGGCAAAGTAAAGGGGAAATGGTGAATGGTGAATAGGCCGTTTATGGAGCAGGATGCTTTTCTTTAGCAGGCAGTTATTTTCCTCTAATACTCAATGCTCAATGTTCAATTTTCAAGTCGCTCCGGATGGAGGCTCCTACTTGAAAATTGAACATTGAGCATTGAATATTGAGAATTTAAATCAGGCTCTCTGCCCAGGAGAAACATCTCCCCCACTAAGCGACCCTATTCACCATTGACCATTCACCACCTTATCTCTTCGCCTGAAGTCCTTCCATCGTAGCCCCGGTAAACATCTTGGCGGCCAGTTTCTGGTCGTGCTTATAGATGTCTTCGCGGAAGTTGAGAAGGCCTTGCTCGTCTACCCAGGCGGTGTAGTAGGTAATTACTACAGGCACGGCCTTGTCCAGCTTTACATATTTTTCATCGCCGGCATTCATAGCGGCTGTAATGCGTTCGGGTGTCCACTCGGGGTTGTTGCGGAGCAGGTACTGGGCCATTTTATAGGGATCGGAGAGGCGGATACAGCCGTGGCTGAAGGCCCTCTTGTCCCGCTCAAACAGGCTCTTGGAGGGAGTATCGTGGAAATAGATGTTGAAGTTGTTGGGGACCAGGAACTTTACCTTACCCAAGGCATTGCCCGCACCGGGCTTTTGCCGTATGGTGGGAAGGCCGCCGCTGTTGCTTACCACTTCCATGTTCTGGCTGGCCAGGTAACCCGGGTTGCGGTTCATGGCAGGCATTATCTCGTTCTTTACGATGCTGGGCGGCACGTTCCAGTAAGGGCTGAAAACTATCTGGTTGAGGTCACCGTTGAACATCATGGTATTGTGCCCATCCTTGCCTACCACTACCACCATGTCGAAGACCCTTTTATTTCCTTCATACACGTGCAGCATGAACTCGGGGATGTTCACCATTATAAGGTTGCCGGACATTTCGGCGGGCATCCAGCGCATGCGGTTCATGTTCATCAGTATCTGCTGGAGGCGCTTTTCCACGGGTACGTTTATTTCCTTGATCAAGTTGGCGCCAATCACGCCATCGGGCTTGTAGCCGTGACGCACCTGGAATCTTCTTACCGCCAGTTCCAGCGTATCGTTAAAGACCTGGCTTGTATCGCTGCCCGGCATATCGCCCATCATGCGAAGTATTCTTTTAATCTCCGCTACGGCGGGGGAGGAGGTGCCTTTCTTCAGGCTTTTGCCGCTGATGGTCACCGGCCGCCAGCCACCCTGCTTGGCTATGTTGTAATAACGTGCGAGCTCGTCCTTCAGCTTCTTATAAGGCTCGTGTACGTCTTCAAAGTATTTATTGTCCTTGTGCTTCTTGGTCAGCAGCGAATCGGCCTGGAACATCACGTCCTCTTTCTTGCGGGGCACGAAGCGTTCCATTTCCTTCCGCTTTACGTATCCTTTCTCAAAATTATTGAGCATGTACTGGATAAAATGCTG
>DASWNB010000368.1:0-1717 GCA_036399455.1 Flavisolibacter sp.
ATGTGCCGCCGTCGCCAAAGCGCCAGGAGTGCTGTTTTACATTGCCCTGTGCCGCCGAAGTAAACTGAACGGGCTCGTTGGGGCAGTTGTCTTCGTACATGGTGAAATCTGCCCTGATGGTATTGTCGAGCACTACGGACTGTGAGCTGATGTCGGTACAAAAGCCGTTGCTCACTTTAAGTGTAATGTTCTTGGTGTCGAATACGGCATAGATCACTTCGGGGTTCTGGAGGCTGCTGGTGCGGCCATCGTCCAGGTCCCAATCCCAGTAATCAACGCCGTTGCTTCCGGGATGGAAAAAGTTCACCGTATCGGCCGTACAGCCATAGTGCTTCTCATAAGTAAAATCGGCATTCACGGTATCCTTTACGGAAAAAGAAAGCGAGGAGCCCGCCGGTGTCTGGAGCGAGCATTCGTTCAGCAGCGTGTTGCCATCGGAACCGGCCCGCAGCGTAATGGTAAAGGCGCCTGCATTTTGAAGGGGCGCCGACAGTTGCAGTGTCAGTTCTCTTGTGGTGGTGCCGTTACAGGCGGTCGAAGCGGAAGATATGGTAACGGGATAGGGCCCGCTGATATTGAAGTCGCTGCCATCGGAAGCAATGCTGGAGCAGAGAATGGGGCCGGGAAACACCAGCCGCAGGCGGTCAGGAGCGCAGGAGGGAGGCACCAGGCTGTCCATAGGCGTAGGCTGTGCCGGCGTTACAACAAAGCCGGCGATGTCGGTTTGGGGCACTCCGTTGTTGCAGAGGTCCATCAGGGTATTGGCATCGGAGCCATCGCGGATGCGGAGCGTATAATTGCCGGGAGGCAGGGGCCGGTCAAGCGTAAGCTGTATCGAATCGGTATCGAAGCCTGAGGCGCAGCCAATGCCGCTGGCGCTGGTCACCTGGGCCGTGGAAGTGGTGATATAGAATTCGGAGCCGGAAGAAGTAATGCTGCTGCACTTCATTTTTTTGTTGAGCTTAACGTTGACCTGTGAGCCGCTGCAACTGGCCTCGGCCTTCAGCAGGTGAGGAGCAGTGGCATCGGTAATAACCGCCGAGCCGCCGCCAAAGGAAAGGGTATAGCCGCTCTGGCTGTTGGAGAAATGGCTGATGAGCAGCAGGTATTCGTGTCCGGCCACCAGGTTGGCGGGCCTGCTGAAAAGGGCCTGGTTGGGGCCGCCGCATACATACAGTTGGGTTCCGGCCGGGGAAGCGCCGGTTTTTCCAAACTCTCCGCTCCAGTTATAGGTTACGATAAGCGAAGGATCGGTGTACACGTCCATTGGATTGCGTCCCGTCACATCAAAAAGCTGCCAGTCGTAATCTTCGTTGAGGTCAAGCGGGGTGATGAGGAACTCGAGGGTGCCTGACTGGAAGCAGGTGAATTTATACCAGAAAGGGTTCTTATCGGTGGTGCCGGTGCTTTGGCAGGAGGGGGCGGGTATGGGCCGGCCCCCGCAGATGGGCACGGTGCTTTGGGAGAAGGTGGACGTGCCGCATACGGGAAATGCCGTCGCGGGATTCTGGCCCAGCGTGGTACAGGTCTGCCCCCGCAGGAGGGAAGAAAAGAGCGAACAGCAAAGGAGAATAAGAAATCTTGTCATAAGCTTTAGCCTGGCTTGCGGACCAACGGCCCACCATATTGTCAATGCAAAGATGCAAAACGCTGCTTGACGGATGACCGATGACCGACAACCGATAACCGATGACCGATAACCGATGACCGATAACCG
>DASWNB010000369.1:0-2420 GCA_036399455.1 Flavisolibacter sp.
TCATCCTTATTATTTTCGTTCAGAAAGCTTTGCTCCACGTATTTTATCAGCGTATCCAGCAGCCCGCTACCAACAAATACCAGGGCAGGGAGCAGGAACACCATTGCTATCGACAAGGGCCGGGCATTGGGGACATCCTCCTTCCGCTGCGGCCAGCAGGTGAGCAGCACCGCTGCCAGCGCCAGCACAATGCCGGTCACCTTCAGCCATCCCGCCTGCTCATTATACAGGTACAGCGAAAACACGAATGGAATGACCAGTGACAGCTTGTTGGCCACTGAAGACACCGCCACACTGATCCTTTGCGTAACAAAAGCTACAAGATTGAAGAGGCTGAAGAAGATCACGCCCATGACACAGGCCCACACGAACCAGGGTTCAGACAAGGTTTGTTTACCAAGAGGAAAACTTCCATTCACCACGGAACCCATCGCCACGCAAGTCCAGTAGTTGAACACGATAGATTGCAGCACGGGTATCTTAAGCCTGTCCAGCATCTTGAACGACAGCGTCAGGTAAGAAGTAAGAACAATAGAGCCGATTAAGTAGATCAAGTTTGTAGTTTATTTTAAAGATATAAGGCGTAAGGTATAAGGCAAAAGGCAAAAGCCGTAAGCCCAAAGTCATAAGGCATAAGTCAAAGCCTTTCTAATCCCTAATTCTCAATTCCATCTCTCTCCCATTGACGACTCACGATTCACGATTCACGATTGACGATTCACGCTCCTCACCACATCCGTTCCCACCTTCTCCGCCGACCTCACCGCATACTGCTTCAGCACGGGAGCAGGGAGGCCGCTGCCGAGTACGAGCTGCTCGTTGGTGATGATGCGGGCTTCGTCCCACAGGTTTTCATCTATAAAGGATTGCAGCAGGTAGGCGCCGCCTTCAACCATTACGCTTTGGAGCTTCAGTTGGTAAAGGGCGTTCAGCACCTGGTGCACGAGGCTTACATCTTCCGTCACCTGGTACCAGTGCAGGTTGTCCTTTTCGCCGTGCCGGTGAAGGTTGAACACAATGGTCTTTACCGCACCGTTAAACAGCTTCAGGCTTGATGGTAACCTCAGGTCCATGTCCACCACAAGCCGGACAGGATTGGCGCCGGGCCAGAGCCTCGTGGTCAGTTCGGGATCATCGAACAGGGCGGTGTTGGTTCCTACGAGTATGGCCATTTCCCCGCTGCGCCATTTGTGCACGAGGCGGTTGGTTTGCGCGTTGCTGATGAACACGCGGCTGTAGTCTTCGTTGGCGATTTTGCCGTCGGCTGTTTGCGCCCACTTCAGCACCACGTAGGGACGGTGCTCCGTATGAAAGCAAAAGAACCGTTTATTCAGTTCGCGGCATTCCTTCTCCAGCATGCCCACAGTCACCTCCACACCCGCATCCTGCAAGATCTCGATGCCCCGGCCGTTCACCTGTGCAAAGGGGTCGCGGCAGCCCACTACAACACGTGGAATGCCGTGCTCCAGTATCAGGTTGGCGCAAGGCGGCGTCTTACCAAAATGAGCACAGGGCTCCAGCGACACGTACAGGGTGGACTGCTCCACCAGGTGCCGGTCCTGGGGCGCTACGGAAGAGAGACAGTTCACTTCCGCATGCGCCTCGCCGTACCTGTGGTGCCACCCTTCGCCGATTATCCTGTCTTCATGCACGAGCACCGAGCCCACCATGGGATTGGGCGCAGCGCCGTGACGACCCAGCAGGGCCAGTTGCAGGCAGCGGTGCATATATATCTCGTGCCGGTTCAAAGTGACGCAAAACTAATTTAAGTTTGTTATTATGAAGTTGCGCGAAGCCGAGCAATATGCAAAGGACCGACTGGCAGGGATTTACGACGCCTCCGAAGCAGCCACCATCACCGACTGGCTGATGGAGCATATCACCCATCTTTCAAGAAGTGAGCGCCTCTCCGGCAGGGATGCGGATTTTGAGAACAGGGAGCAATTGGACGGGTACCTTGAGCGCCTTCTGCAACACGAGCCCGTACAATATGTGCTGAACAAGGCCTGGTTCCAGGGCATGAAGCTGTATGTAGATAAGAACGTGCTCATTCCCCGTCCCGAAACCGAAGAATTGGTAGAATGGATTATAAGCGATGTAAAAACCTCAAGGCCGGAAGTGCTTGAACGCGGCACGGGAGCCGACCTCACTACTACGCTGAAGATCCTGGACGTGGGTACCGGCAGCGGTTGTATTGCGCTCGCGCTGAAAAAACGCATGCCCAGGGCCGAGGTCTGGGGCTGCGACGACAGCGATGCCGCCCTCAACGTAGCCCGCCGCAACGGGTCCGAACTCGACATCAGGGTGGATTTCCAGGGTGTCAATTTCCTGGACAGGGCCCAGCAGAAGCTCCTCCCCTCCGTTGACATAGTAGTAAGCAACCCTCCCTACATCCCCTTCCGTGACCGCGGCGAAATGAA
>DASWNB010000370.1:0-4431 GCA_036399455.1 Flavisolibacter sp.
ATTGGACATGCGGATGAAAAGTCCACTGTAGAAACAGCGGACGTTAACGATTGCTTGCTATATGAAATATTTGGAAAATCTCTTTCTGGGTGCTCAGGGGCCTTGTCTTGCAGCAGTAACGGGCGTTCAGCTATAAATCCAATGCTAAAATACTTTCTTACCCTGATGCTTTCACACCAATTTACGCCCTTCATTACTACCCGCAAAGCCTGCTTGAATCGATGAAACCCTTGCCAGTAGCGGGTTTCGAGAGAATTGAATAACGATATCCAAGGCGTATTGCGGGACTTAGGAAATTGTTAAAAAGGGAGATCGTGAATGGGCAATGGTGAATGGTGAATGGGTCGTTTATAGCGGAAGAGTCATTTCATTAGGGTAGTTATGGTTCAATTCTCAATGCTCAATGTTCAATTTTCAAGTACGTCCTAACCGGGCAACTTCCCTGAAAATTGAGCATTGAATATTGAGAATTCCAAAAAATTCCTACCAACTAATTGAAATACTCTTCCGCTATAAACGACCCATTCACCATTCACAATTCACCATTCACCCGACTAATCCCGCTCCGTAAGTGCTTCCTTGCGCTGCTGCTCCAGATCGGCCTCATCTTCTTCGCTGCCGGTATTCTCACTTACGGGCTCACGGAAGGGGTTTTTGGCTTCGCGGGTTTCTTCTGTTGAATTGCTGTTGCTGTTTTGCCTGTCCTGGTCTTCACCTGATCTTTTATCGTTCATGGCTTTTGATTTTATTGATGATCAATACTAGCTTCTTTGTTCGCTGCCTGTTGTTCCGGGGTCCTGTTCGAAGTTGCCGCCGAGGGTTCCGTTGTTCATGTCTCCTTCCTGCTGGTCCACCTCGCTGATGTCTCTGCCGCCTGCATTGCCGGAAGCACCCTGATCCTGGCGTGCCTCATCGTTCAGCCTGCCTGCTCCTTCCTGTCCACCCCGCTGCTCATTGTCTTTCCTGTTTTCTTGCATAAAGGATGTTTAGTAGATGGAAGTGAAAGAATTATGCCAGTGAGGAAGCTGATGGCTGATAGCTGATAGCTTTTGGCTTGTGAACGTCCGGCCTGCGTGCGTCGTCCCACAAACATGATTTCGCAGAAACTCCCTCGCTTGTATTGCACTGCCAACAGCCAACAGCTATCAACCATCAGCTTTCCCGGTTATCGGTGGTCTCTTATCGGTCATCCATTCACGATTCACGATTCACGGCCACCCATTCACCATTCACCATTCACCACCCTCCCTTCCCTGCTGCTCACAAAGGCGGCGGCGATAAGGCGGATGACGTTGAGGGCTTCGGGGGCGGTGACGGGCAGGGGTGCATTGTGGCGGATGGATTGGTAGATGGCTTCGTAATAGTCCATGTAGTTGCCGCGGAGAGAAGGAATGTGCTCGCGGATGAGCTTACCGTCCTTTTCGGTGTGCAGCAGGCCCTGTTGGGAGGATGGCTCTGTTCCCCAGTCGGCGCTGCCGGGGAGTGCGCCGGACTGAAGGGCTTCTTCCTGCACATCGGTCTTGGGCTTGATAAAAGAGCCTTTTGTGCCGTGGAGTACGTAGCCGGGCAGGGCTTCGCGTACAAGATAGCTGCAGCGGAGGCGTACCCGCAGGTTGGGGTAATACAGCAGCAGCTCGAAATAGTCATCCACCTTTGATAAGGGCCGCACGATCTGTATGTCGGCGAACAATTTCTCCGGCATCCCAAAGAGCTGCAGGGCCTGGTCGATCAGGTGCGAGCCCAGGTCGTAGAGGGCGCCGGTACCCGGACCGGGAGTTTCCTTGTGGACCTTATAGCTGAGGTCTTCCTTGTAGCGGTCGTAGTGGAACTCTGCTTCAACGATATTGCCGAGCCAACCTTCCTGCACAACCTGGCGCAGGGTGCGGTAATCGCTGTCGAAGCGGCGGTTATGGTAGACCGATAGCTTTTTGTTTTGCTGCCCTGCCAGTGCTGCCAGTTCCTCTCCTTCCTCTACCGTTACCGTGAAGGGTTTTTCCACCACCACGTGCTTTCCTGCCAGCAGGGCTTTCTTCGTGTATTCGTAATGCGTGTAGTTGGGTGTGTTCACGATCACCAGCTCTGTATCCCGATCGGCAAGCAGTTCCTCAAGTGTCCTGTATGTCTTGGTGCCGGGATATTTCTCTTCCGCCAGGTTCTTGCGGCGCTCCCAAACCGAGTGCAGGTGAAAGCCTTCATGCACATGCAGGAAAGGCGCATGGAACACCTGTCCGGACATACCGAAGGACAGCAGGGCAGTATTGATCTTTTGCATGGAGCAAAGGTAAGTGAGAAGGCATAAGGCGGAAGGCATAAGGCGGAAGGCGGAGTGGCATAAATATTTCAGGCGTAACGATCTTTATGGATGTTACAGGTGGAATGGATTGACCATTGGGAAACCATTGCCTCTCGGTGGTCGGTCATCGGTGGTCGGTTATCGGTTATCGGTTATCGGTCATCCATTCACGATTCACGCCAAGGAAACGAACAACAATGGAACAGACCTGGTACAATAACGCTCTTATCTATTCGCTGGATGTGGAGAGTTTTTATGACAGCAATGGAGATGGAACCGGTGATTTTGAGGGGCTTGCGGAAAAGCTTGACAGCATCGCTGGACTGGGAGCTACCTGTATATGGCTGCTTCCGTTCTATCCTTCTCCCAACAGGGATAACGGCTATGATGTTATGGACTATTACAATGTGGATGCACGGCTGGGTACGCTGGGTGATTTCGCTCTCTTCCTTGATAAGGCAAACCAGTTGGGCATACGGGTGATCATCGACCTGGTAGTGAACCATACTTCCATCCAGCATCCCTGGTTCCAGCAGGCAAGGCAGGACCGGAACTCTCCCTTCCGGGATTTTTATGTTTGGTCCGACAAGCCGCTGAAATACGATAAGCAGCACCTGATGTTCACGGGTGAAGAAGAAACGGTATGGACATACGACGAAGCTGCGGGGCAGTATTACCTGCACCGCTTTTATAAAGAGCAGCCCGACCTTAACATCGCCAATCCCGAAGTACAGCAGGAGATACTTAAGATCATGGGCTTCTGGCTGCGGCTTGGCGTTCACGGCTTCCGTATCGATGCAGCGGAAATGCTGGTTGAACCCTACGGGCTTAAAGACACCGGCAGGGAGCAGTTGCTGTGCTTTTTCAATGACATGCGCAGCTTTATGCAGGCACGCCGGCCGGACGGCCTGCTGCTGGCCGAAGTAAACTCCGGCCCCGATGAAATGCAGCCTTACCTCCACAAGGGCGAACGCATGCACATGCTGTTCAATTTCTTTGTGAACCAGCATATCTTCCTGGCATTTGCAGAACAGAAAAAGACGCCGCTCGAAAACGCCCTGAAGGCTCTTCCAAAAATGGAGCGGTCAACACAATGGCTCCACTTCCTGAGACATCACGACGAACTGAACGTTAAGCTGCTCGATAAGAAGGACCAGGAGAAAGTTCTAAACGCCTTTGCGCCGGAAGAAGCCATGCGGATTTACGGTTTCGGCATACGGCGAAGGCTTGCGCCGTTGCTGGGCAACGATCTGCAACGGCTGGAGCTGGCTTACAGCCTGCTTTTCTCCATGCCCGGCGCACAAATGATACGTTATGGAGATGAAACAGGCATGGGAGACGACCTGTCGCTCGAAGGGCGCACAAGCGTGCGGACACCCATGCAATGGTCGCCGTCGGTAAATGGCGGCTTCTCCAAAGCGCCGAAGGAAAAGCTCGTACATCCTGTTATAAGCAGCGGTGAATTCTCCTTCGAAAAAGTGAATGTACTGGCCGCGCAACAGAACCCGCGATCGCTGCTGAACTGGCTGGAACGGCTGGTCACTACACGCAAGCAATCGCCGGAGATCGGCTGCGGCAATCTCTTTATCATTCCCTGTCCGCACGAAGAGGTAATGATACACGGTTACGAATGGCGTGGACGAAAGCTGTTCTTCCTGCACAATTTTTCAGGGCAGGAATTTCATATCGAAAAGAGCCTGCTTGCAGGCGAAAGCCTGTATGATGTTTTTGGCGAAGCATCGGGAGGCCGCGACACTATTCACCTGAAAGCTTTTCAATACCATTGGTTAAGAACAGAATAAATTTTTTGTATGATCGGATACCATGCGTCACACGAACAATTTACGCCAAGCGAATTACTGCGCTATGCAAAGCTGGCTGAGGAAGCGGGGTTCACATCTGTAAACTGCTCGGACCATTTCAATCCCTGGAGTGAACGGCAGGGACAGAGCGGCTTTTCATTCGCATGGCTGGGAGCAGCCATGATGAATTCAAGCCTTCCTTTTGGCGTCGTATGCACACCGGGCTATCGTTACCACCCGGCAGTAGTGGCGCAGGCTGCCGCTACTCTTGCCGAAATGTTCCCCGGCCGTTTTTGGATGTCGCTGGGCAGCGGCGAAGCGCTGAACGAACGGATC
>DASWNB010000371.1:0-3122 GCA_036399455.1 Flavisolibacter sp.
TTTTCTCCTGTATGCTGTTCGCCGGTCTCAAGGTTTCTTTTTTTATTGTAGTAAGAAAATATGGCAAAGAAGATAAGCCCGCCAAGCACGATGATGAGGGTCTGCACGGTCCACAGCAGCCAGCCCAGCGCATTGCCTATGGTTTCCTCGTTCAGCCCGTAAAGCGCCATCAGCTTGGCTATCAGGTAAGCGTAAGCGCCGATGCCGCCGGGGGATATGATCATGCCCACGCTGCCGATTGCCAGGCTGGTAAGCCCGCCGTTCAGTCCCAGGTGCGCCGTTTCCCTCAGGGCGTAAATTCCCAGGGTAGTGCTCAGCAGGTAGAGACTCCAGATGAACACGGTATGGAACAGGAAGAGTTTTTTATGCCTAATAAGGCGGATGCTGTTGAGGCCATGGAGTACGCCCTTGAGCACGCCCTTTATTTTGGCCACCGCATCAATATGCCCGAAGCGGCGGAGCAGCACGTAAGCCGATAACAGCAGGAAGAGCACGATGCCCACACCTGCCAGTATGCGTACAAGGGAGAGGCTGCCTGTTTTGTCGCGGAAGAAATTACCAAAGGCATTAGCCACGTAATCGCCGATGATATGCCCCTGGAAGATGAGCGCCGCGGCAAACACCACCAGCAGGCAAACCACGTCCACCGCACGTTCCACCACGATGGTGCCCACCAGCCTGTCCGCCCTGATCTTCTCATAACGGGAAAGCATAGTGCATTTGACCACTTCGCCCAGGCGGGGCACACCGGCATTGACCAGGTAGCCGATCATGACGGCGGCGAAGGTGTTGAAGGTGGAAGGCTTGTAGCCCAGGGGCTCCATCAGTATCTTCCAACGGAGGGCACGGCTGTAGTGGCTGAGCAGCAGGAGCAAAACCACGGGAACAATTAGCCAGTGGCGGGCCCTGAGCAGCGAATCTTTTATCTGCAGCCACTGCTCGCGGCTCACGTCCTTCACGGACAGCCACACGAACAAAATCCCGAGACCAAAAAAGAAAAGGTACTGGAGTATGGTTAGGAGCGACTTCTTCATTCCGTTCGAAGATAGAGAGAAGTTGCGAGTTGTTAGCTGCGAGTAGCGAGAGAGAGGCTGTTGGCTTATGGCTGTTAGCTGTTGGCTTGTTTCCGTACGGCTATCTAAGATGCGTGACCTTCAATGGAGATTTTGTATAACCGCAAAGCACGCGAAGAGGCGCAAAGTAGCGCAAAGCTCTATCGGTGGCCGGTTGTCTCTCTTCGGTTAACGGTGGTCGCCAATCGGTCATCCTTCTCCCTACAACCTATTTCCTTCTTTCGGAAAAACAATCCACGGCTGGAAGGATTTCGCTTCTTCGAAGGGCAGGGAGCAGTAGGAGATGATGACGATGGTGTCGCCGACCATTCCGCGGCGCGCGGCGGGGCCGTTGAGGCAGCAAACGCCGGAGCCGCGCTTGCCTTTGATGAGATAGGTCTCTATGCGCTCGCCGTTGTTGACGTTTACGATCTGTACTTTCTCGTTCTCGATCATGTTGGCGGCTTCCATGAGGTCCTCGTCCAGCGTGAGGCTGCCTACGTAATGCAGGTTGGCCTCCGTAATGACGGCCCGGTGGATCTTGGATTTGAGGATGGATATATGCATCGGCGCAAATGTAATCAAAGGGAGTGAAGATATTTGTTAATTCAGTAATATATTATCAATTAATCTAATGCTCCCGGTACTGGCGGCAACCAGCGCCACCATCTTTCCCGAGGGAGCATCCAGCGGCTCAAGACTGCCGGCGTCCGTAATCTCCACATAGTCCACCGCAAAGCCTTCGTCTTCCAGCATCTTCACGGCTTCGCCCCTGAGTTGCTCCAGCGGAAGCGACCGGTAGTTGTCTGCAATATGGCGCAGCGCACGGTAGAGCAGGGGCGCCTTTTCTCTTTGTTCTTCATCCAGCCGCAGGTTACGGCTGCTCATGGCCAGCCCGTCGGACTCGCGGACGGTGGGTACGATGCTTACTTCGGTTTCCTTGTCCCTGCCGGTAAGCTGGAGCAGCTTCCGGATCACCATGCACTGCTGGAAATCCTTTTGGCCCAGGTAAAGGCGGTCGGGCTGCACGATGTCGAGCAGGCGGTCCACCACTTCGCACACGCCCTGGAAATGCCCGGGGCGGTGGCGGCCTTCAAGCAGGCTTTCCATGCGTCCCAGCTCGTAGTGCTTTTTGATGTGGCCGGGAGGATATACCTCTTTTACCGTGGGAAGGAACAGCGCATCGCAGCCGGCGGCCAGCAGTTGCTCGATGTCCTTTTCAATGGTAATGGGGTAATGGGTGAAGTCGTCGGGATTGTTGAACTGGGTGGGGTTTACAAAGATGCTGCATACCGTTAACTGGTTCCGGGCCCTGCTTTCCCGCACCAGTTCGAGGTGGCCGGGGTGGAGCGCTCCCATCGTGGGCACGAAGCCCGTTTGGCCGCCGCTGGTCCTTTGTTGTCCGATGTAGCCGGTGAGGTGTCCGGCCTGTTTGAAAATGATCATGGCAGTGAATTAGAATACTGAGGGCCGCTGCTTTGAATATAAATAGTTACCTTTGCAAACCTTTTATAACCGATATAAAAACGGGGTCACAATGTCAGCAAAGAAAAGAATTTTATTTATTGCCAATGAAATGTCTCCTTACCTTGAATTGACCGAATTCTCGGAAGTGGTAAATAAGCTGGCGATCAAATCAAATGAAAGCGGTTTTGAAGTGCGCTGCATCATGCCCCGTTTTGGCGCCATCAACGAGCGCCGCCACCGCCTTCACGAGGTGGTTCGCCTCTCCGGCATCAACGTTTCCATCGACAACGAGGATTTCCCGCTCCAGATAAAGGTAGCCTCCCTGCCCAATGCACGCCTCCAGGTTTATTTCCTCGACAACGAAGACCTCTTCAAGCGCAAGTACATCTTCACCGACGATAAAGACAAGTGGTTTGACGACAACGGCCTGCGCACCATCTTCTTCTGCAAGGGCGCGCTGGAAACCGTAAAGAAATTCGGCTGGCCCCCCGATGTCATCCACTGCAGCGGCTGGATGACAGGCCTTATTCCCGCTTACCTCAAAACTGTTTATAAGAAAGAGCCCGTATTCTCGCACAGCAAGATCGTGTTCACCGTGGGCCA
>DASWNB010000372.1:0-3178 GCA_036399455.1 Flavisolibacter sp.
GTTGGACAGGATAATAATGGTAGCCTTTTCATCGGTCAGACGCGAGAAGATGGTGTTGAAGCCATGCCAGCGCCCCGTGTGGTAAATTACCTTCTTGCCGGTGTCGAACAGCAGGAGACGCCATCCCATGCCGTAATTGTGCTGGGTCTTGCGTTCGTTGCTGTAGGGAACAAAAGCCGAGTCGAGCAGCTTCTGGTCCAGCAACTCGCCGCTGTACAGGGCCTGGTCCCAGCGCAGCAGGTCGCGGGGGGTGGAAAAGATGTTTTTGTCGCCGTAGGTGCCGTCGGAAAAATCAAGCTGCCATTCGCCGCCGCGCCAGTCGTAGGACTTCAGCACCTGCATGTTGTTCAAGGGCGAATACACAAAGGTGTTCTTCATCTGCAGGGGCTCGAAGAAGTTCTGCCTCATGTACTCGGGGTAGGAGAGGCCACTCACTTTTTCCACGATGGAGGCCAGCAGCACGAAGTTGGTATTGCAATAATCGAAGCGCTTGCCCGGCAGGGAAGCCCTGGCGGGCTGGCGGGTGATCATGGTATTTACCACGTCGGCATTTGTGGCGAACACCTGGCGCTCCCAACCTATCTTCTCAAAAAAATAAAGGTATTCGGGCAGGCCGCTGCGGTGGGTGAGCAGTTGCCTGATGGTTACGTCGGCGTAAGGGAAACCGGGGAAGAACTGAGCCAGCGTGGCGTCGAGGTCCAGCTTTTCTTCCTGCACCAGCCGCAGTATGGCGGCGCTGGTAAATGTTTTGGAGATGGAGGCGATCTGCGATGGCGTTTCAGCGGTGATGGTGTCTTTCAGCTTCGGGTCCTTATAACCCAGGTACTGTTCGTAAACCACGGTTCCGTTCTTGGCCACCAGTATGCTGCCGTTAAATCCCGATTTCAGAAGGGATGATTCAAGGAAGGCGGCTACCGTGTCGTGGTATCTTTTCTGATCCTCGGGGCTTAAGGCGGGAAGATCCGCCGAGTAGCGTACCGAAGCAACAGCGGAAGCATGCGAGTCGGGACTGCCGGATGACTGGCAGCTCCAAAGGGCGGACACGGTAAGCAGGAATAGAATACAGTTTTTCAATACGAATCTTTTAAGATACAGAATACTGGTCCTGCAAAAACAAATCCAACTTTAGAGTGCCCATTTTTCGGCTCTGGCAATTATTGCGGATATTTGCACCATGCAGGCAGGCGATACAAGTTACCCCAAAGAAAAAGTAAAGATTCTGCTTCTTGAAAATATTAGTGACGTAGCGGTAAAAAATTTTACGAAGCAGGGGTATTCCCAGGTAGAGAAACTTAGCAAGGCTCTCGGTGAAGACCAGTTGATTTCCGCCGTAAGGAACGTACACATACTGGGCATCCGGTCCAAAACACAGGTCACGCCGGCCGTGCTGCACGCCGCCAAAAGACTGCAGGCCATAGGCTGCTTTTGCATCGGCACCAACCAGGTGCACCTGGAAGAGGCTACCGCCGAAGGAGTAGCCGTGTTCAATGCGCCCTATTCCAACACACGCTCCGTGGCCGAACTGGTGATCGGCGCCGCCATCATGCTTATCCGCCGCATACCGGACAAAAATGCCGCCGCCCACCGGGGTGTCTGGTACAAGGAAGCCAGCGGAAGCTACGAGCTGCGCGGGAAAACGCTGGGCATTATCGGCTATGGCAACATCGGCTCGCAGGTAAGCGTGCTGGCCGAAGCGCTGGGCATGAAGGTGATCTTTTACGATGTGGAAACGAAGCTGCCCCTCGGCAACGCCATGGACATACGTTCGCTGAAGGAGCTGCTGGGCCGCTCCGATGTGGTGACCCTTCACGTTCCTGAAACCGATACCACCCGCAACCTTATAAACCGCAACAGCCTCAAATATTTCAAGAAGGGGGCCGTGCTGATCAACTATGCAAGGGGAGAGGTTGTAGACCTGCCCGCCCTGGCTAAGGCCATTGAAAGCGGCCACATAGGGGGAGCAGCGGTGGACGTGTTCCCCGAAGAGCCTGAAAAGAACGGAGATGCCTTTTCTTCGCCCCTGCAAAACCTTCCCAACGTAATCCTCACGCCCCACGTAGGCGGCTCCACCGAAGAGGCGCAGCAGAACATAGGGGAGGACGTGAGCAACAAACTACTGAGCTACCTTGAAAAAGGCATCACCCTGGGCTCGCAGACCGTACCCGCGCTGGCACTGCCGCCCCAGGCGCATTCGCACCGTATCCTGCACATACACGAGAACATGCCGGGTGTGCTGTCCGAAATCAACGGGCAACTCTCCAGGCACCGCATCAATATCGTAGGCCAGTACCTGAAAACCAACGAGCGCATAGGCTATGTGGTGGTGGATGTGGACAAGCAGTTGTCCCGCCATGCCGCGAACCTTTTGAAGGAAGTACCCGGGACGATAAAGGTGAGGTTATTGTATTGAGAGAAGCTGTTGGCTGATAGCTATTGACTTGTTTTACGTTCAGCCTATCAACTGACGTTCATTAATATGAATTGAGCAGAATCTCTATCTCTGATCCTGATCTGCTAACAGCCAACAGCTATCCGCCAACAGCCTCTCTCCGGTTATCGATGATCCCTAACCGCTCATCGTCCCCGCTAGGTTCGATTATTGTATTACTGACAAAAACAGGTTGTTATGAAAGTTGTAATCGTTGGCGCCGGGTTTGGCGGCCTCCGTCTGGCCCGGAAACTGAACAATCGCCCCGGGTTTGAAGAAGTGCTCCTGATCGATAAATTTAATTTCCATCAATTCCAGCCGCTGTTCTACCAGGTAGCCACGGCGGCGCTGGATGCCAGTAATATATCCTTTCCCCTGCGCAAGGCTTTTCACGGCAGCAAGAACGTTCGCATCCGCATCGAGGAGCTGAAGCAGGTGCTGCCTGAGCAGAACAAGATCGTTACCGAATCCGAAGAGATCAGCTACGACGTGCTGGTGATCGCCACGGGCGCCGATACCAACTTTTTCGGCAACCAGCAGATGATGACGCATGCCTTCCCCATGAAATCTACCGTGGAAGCCCTGCAGTTGCGCCACCGGCTGATACAGAACTTTGAAGACGCCCTGCTGACCAAGGATCCCGAAGAGCTGCAACGGCTCATGAACCTCGTGATCGTAGGCGGCGGCCCCACCGGGGTGGAAGTGGCCGGCGCACTGGCCGAAATGAAGAAATACGTGCTGCCCAAGGAC
>DASWNB010000373.1:0-3303 GCA_036399455.1 Flavisolibacter sp.
GTTAATATCGGTCATAGTTGGGTTTGGTATGTAAGCCTTAGGAGAGTTTAAAGATAAGTACCGGAAATGAATTTTCTGTAATGCTTAAACGCAAAAACGCAACAAATGAGAGGGGTCTTATGAAGTTTATGCGGTGTTAACGAGTAAGAGTGCGTTTTTTTGCGGCTTATTTCTGGTTTATAGTTCTTGTTTCTGGTTCCTCAGGTGCAGTTCATTCGGTAATAGTAATACAGCAAGTATAAAATGCTGCCAAACAGACTGACACACCTAAAGAATAAGAAACCAAAAACCTGAAACCAGAAACTACTTTACCTGGATTTCGTCCACGAACAGCCAGGAGTCCTTACCGGCTCCCTCGTTGCCTTGGGGAATGGAGCCGTGGTTTTTGGCCACCACCTTTACGTAACGGGCAGTGCGGGGAGAAAATGAGAGCTCATGGTACCGTTCGGTGATGGCGCCGTTGGAAGCAGAGATAACCGATTCGAAGTTCTTGCCGTCCGAACTGGTATAATAACGCACGGAAGAGGGCCTGTAGATCCAACTGTCCGGCAGACGGAGAAAGTAGAGGCGCGCGGAGTTGATCTTCTGGGGCTTGCCCAGGTCGATGACGGCTTCCATGTCGCTGCCGTTAAAGCCGAGAAAATCCTTTGGATTGTCCAGGCCGGTTTCGTTCACTATGCCGTTCACCAGCGTAAAAGCACCGTCGCCGGGGTAGGTGGGGGAAGGTGCGGACTTGAGGGTGATCTTTTTACCCGTGGCTTTATTCACATCGAATTTCTGTTGCATGGATGAAATCGTACTGCCGTTGTATACCAACTGCGCCTGGTAAGTGCCCGAAGCGGTGACGGCCAGTGGCTTTGTATAAGCAGTGGCTGGCGCCGAAGGCCCGCGCTGCACGGTGATGCGGGCAGTTTTGTGCTGGGTGCTGATCTTCCATAATACTCCGGTGTTATTGGGTGAAGGCGTTACCGAAGCTGCCAGCCCCAGGTAGGCATTGCTGTAATGGGCTCTCCAGAGCTCGTACCGCTTCAACTGCACCGGCAGCCGCCGCTCGAAGTCTTGCCAGTTCTTTTTCTCTTTAGGCGTCCACAGCACCTCGCTCAGGGCGCTCATGCGGGGAAAGACCATATACTCCACCCGCGAGGGGTACTTGATGTATTCTGTCCAGAGATTGGCTTGTGCTCCCATTATATACTTTGCTTCTTCGGGTTTCAGCTCGGCGGGAACCGGGTCATAGGCGTACACCGCTTCCAGCGGGTTATATCCGCCGATGGTTACCGAGTCCTCTGTCCTTGTCTGCGTATGGTCGAAATACACGGGCTTTTGCGGTGTCATGATCACATCATGCTTCTGGCGGGCCGCTGTAATACCACCGGCTTCCCCTCGCCAGCTCATCACCACGGCATTGGGTGCAAGACCGCCTTCCAGTATCTCATCCCAGCCTACCAGTACGCGGTCGCGGCTGTTGAGGTATTTTTCCATGCGCTGGATAAAATAGCTCTGGAGCTGGTGCTCATCTTTCAACCCTTCCTCTTTTATCCTCCCCTGGCATTTGGGACAGATCTTCCAGTGTGCTTTTGGACATTCATCACCGCCCACATGTATGTAGCGCGAAGGAAAGAGCGCCAGCACTTCTTCCATCACACCTTCAAGGAACATAAAAGTAGAGTCGTTGCCTGCGCAGAACACGTCCTCGAAAACACCCCAGGTTTCCTGCACCCGCTTGATGCCCTGGTTGCCGCCGGTGGCGGGAGTGTTGCGGGTAATGACCGTAGGCTTATTGGGAAAGCAGCTCAGCCAGGGATAGGCAGCAATGGCTGCTGAGGCATGGCCCGGCATTTCTATCTCGGGCATCACCGTGATGTGGCGGTCTGCCGCGTAGCGTACGATCTCCCTTACTTCTTCCTGCGTATAAAAGCCGCCGTAGCGGGTGTTGTCGTTGCCCTTGCCGGGAAAGCGCCCGATGATGGTGCCGTTGCGGTAAGCGCCCGTGGTCATGAGCTCCGGGTATTTTTTTATCTCTATCCTCCATCCCTGGTCATCGGTGAGGTGCCAGTGGAAGTAGTTCATCTTGTGCAAAGCCAGGTAGTCGATGTATTTCTTGATAAAGGAAACGGGGAACATGTGACGGGCCACATCCAGATGCATGCCGCGGTATTTGAAGCGGGGATAATCCTGTATGGCCACGGAAGGAACAGCCAGGGTTACCACACTCTTGCCGTCCGCTCTTTTCATTAGCCCCCTCACATCGGTGGGCGGCAGCAATTGTATGAGCGACTGTATGCCATGGAACGTTCCCGCATAGGTATCGCCTTCTATGTTCACGCCTTCGCCGCTTACGTAAAGCGAATAGGCATCCTTGTCCGGCGCCTTGATGAATTTGCGGGTATACAGGCGGATATAGTTCTTTCCTTCCTGCTTGTCTATATCCAGCTTGAATCCATACACTTCCTGCAGGTAGGCGTTCAGGAACTCCGCCGCCTTGCGGTCGCCCTCATCACGGACTGCAATAACGGTGTTTGAAGAAAGCGTGAACGAGCCGCCGCCCTTCTGCACCGAAACCGGCTGCGGTATAATATCCACCTTTTGCCCCCGGCAGAAGTTGATAAGGAAGAAAGTAATGATTAGAAGTAGGATGCGCATAGTTGAGGGTGCTGTTGATTAACTGCAAGCTATTTTATTATCGCTTGCGGAAAGAAAAAGAATTGTAAAAAAAGCTGTTGGCTATTGGCTGATGGCTGTTAGCACTGTACGTACGGCCTACAGTCATTCTTGTCTTAACAGAAACCTGGTCCTTTCCCGGAAGGGCTAACAGCCAACACTATCAGCTAAAAGCTATCTCATCACCGGCAATATAATCGACGAAGGATAACGACTATCATGGAAGATGCGGATGTCCGATTTCTGGAAGTCGCTTTCATTGGCTTCATAGATGTTCACGAACTTTTGCGGGTTGCGGTCCACGAGGGGGAACCAGGAGCTTTGTATCTGCACCATGATGCGGTGGCCTTTTTTAAAGGTGTGCGCTACATCGGGCAGGTAGAATTTTACCTGCTCCACGCGGCCGGGGGTGAAAGGCTCGGGCTTTTCAAAGGACTTGCGGTATTTGCCGCGCATCACTTCGCCGCGAACGAGCATCTGGTAGCCGGACATGGGGTAGTTCACGCCTGTAGGAGAAGGGCCTGCGTAGGAGAAAGTATCCGGAAACACATCGATCAGCTTTACTACAAAATCAGCATCGGTGGTGGATAGGGAGGCAAAGAGGTCTGCATGGAGCGGACCGCCCAGCGTGACATCTTCATC
>DASWNB010000374.1:0-3132 GCA_036399455.1 Flavisolibacter sp.
AGAAAACCGACTATAGCCTACGGCTGAAAAATGGCTCCCTCTCCATAGAGAAGAATCTTGAAGCTCGCTTCATCGACTCACTCCAGGATAAACTGCCCCGGTTTAAGAACAGGGCCTTTGTGGTGATCCAGTTTGATGCACTGCCGGGGGAAAGCACCCGCAAACTGCTTTCTGCCAACGGAGTAGATCTGCTTGAATACATTCCCAACCTTGCTTATACCGCCACCGTCAACGGACGCCTCAATGCTTCCCTGCTTCAGCAGGCGGGCGCAAGGGCTATGGTGCAGTTGGCTCCCACTCACAAAATGCACCAGTACCTGGCGCAGGGCCGCATACCTTCCTGGGCTATGAAGGCTCCCGGCATGGTGGATTGCTGGGTGAGCTTTCCCAAAACCTTTTCGGCCGCCGAAATACTGCCCGAACTGCAAAGGCTGAACATAGACCTTGTTTCTTCCAACTTCCAGGCTTACCGCATCCTGCACCTGAGAGTGCCCGCCGGCAGATTGTACGAGCTGGCTGCTCTTCCCTTTATTGAATACCTGCAGCCCGCACCGCCCCAGGACCAGCCGCTGAACCAGAAAAGCCGCGCCGCCAGCCGCGCCAACCAGCTCAACGCCTCCGTAGCCGATGGCGGCAGGGGACTGAACGGTGAAGGCGTAGTGATAGGCGTTGGCGACAATGCCGACGTGCAAACGCACGTGGACTTCAAAGGACGCCTTATCAGCCGCGCTGCTTCCAACCCCGCAGGCCACGGCCACCACGTGACCGGCACTGTAGCCGGCGCCGGCAACATCAACGATATGTATAGGGGCTATGCACCCAAATCCACCGTGGTCAGCCAGGTGTATTCCGGCTTATTGGTGAACACCCCTGTTTATGTGCAGGACTATGGCATGGTCATCACCAACAACTCGTACGGCAACATCATCGAGTGCGACTACCACGGAACCTACGACCTTTATTCCCGCCTTCTCGACGAACAGGCTTTTGACCTGCCGTCCTTGCAGCACGTGTTTGCGGCGGGCAACAGCGGAACCGTTACCTGCCCTCCCTTCAGCACCGGCTTCCGCACCGTATTGGGCGGCTACCAGTCGGCCAAGAACGTGCTGACGGTTGGCGGCACTACTGACTCCAGCATACTGGGTGGCTTTTCCAGCCGCGGCCCTGTGAAGGACGGCCGCCTAAAGCCCGAGATCACGGCCATGGGGCACATGGTGGCATCCACCTGGCCAAACAACGGCTACTCGTATAACGGGGGTACCAGCATGTCGGCTCCTGCCGTATCAGGCGGGCTGGCACTTCTGTATCAACGCTACCGGCAGATGAACGGCGGCGCCAATCCAAAAAGCGCCCTTATGAAGGCCCTGGTTTGCAACGGCGCTTCGGACAGGGGCAATGCCGGTCCTGATTACAGCTTCGGATTTGGATGGCTCAACCTGCTGCGCAGCATCGATATGCTGGACAACAGCCGCTACTTTACTGCCAATATTTCCAACGGGCAGGCCATCACCCACAGCATTACCGTTCCCGCCAATACTGCTCAACTGAAAGTGATGCTTTACTGGCACGATCCGGCCGCATCCCTGGTAAGCGCACAGGCACTGGTGAACGACCTGGACCTGGAGGTGGACGACCCCTCATCGGCAACTAATCTTCCCCGCATACTAAACCCGGCCCCGGCCAACGTGGACAATACCGCCAGCACGGGCGCCGACCACGTAAACAATATGGAGCAGGTGGTGATAGACAATCCCGCCGCCGGTACGTACACCCTCCGCATAAAAGGAACAGCCATTACCCAGAACCCCACGCAGGAATACTTTGTAGTGTATGATCCCATACCAGTTCAACTGAAGGTAACCGCCCCCGCAGGCGGTGATGCCTTTAACCCTACCACCAGCGAGCACGATTATGCCAAGATCGTTTGGGAAGCCGATGGTTACTCTTCCGGCACTGTGCGTCTGGATTACTCGATCGATAACGGCACCAACTGGACAGGCATTGACTCGGGGCTGAACATCAACCGCCGCTTTTACACCTGGTTTGTACCGAACGTGTCCTCAGGGCAGGTAAGGGTGAGGGTGATGAAAGAAGGCAGCGGCGAAAACACGGTAACCAATCCCTTTACCATCACCGGCTGGCCGGTGGTGACGGCTGCTTCCACGCAGTGCAAGGGCTATTTCTCCATCAACTGGACGCCCGTTTCCGATCCTACAGCCACTTATGATGTGATGATGCTCCAGGGCCAGGAAATGGTAACGGTAGCTTCTGTTCCCAACTCGCAAACCTCATATACCTTCAGCGGCCTCCATCCCGACAGCCTGTATTTTGTTACCGTTCGCGCCAGCCTGGCCGGGAGAAAGGGACGCAGGGCGGTAGCCATCTCCCGTACGCCGAACAGCGGCACCTGCAGCGGTACTATTTCGGATAATGATTTAAGATTAAATACCATCGTATCGCCCGTGACCGGCAGGAGGTTTACCTCCTCGCAGCCCGGCGCAGCGGCAGCGGTGACCGTACGCATAGAAAACCTGGACGATGCTCCCATTTCCAGCTTTGATGTAAGCTACTCTGTGAACGGCGGAGGCTGGGTTACGGAGAATGTTTCCGCCACCATAGCGGCCGGCGCCACCTACAACCACACCTTTATCTCCACCATCGACCTTTCCGCCACCGGCACTTACGACCTGGTAGCCGTAGTGAAGAACACCGCCGCAGCGGACCCCGTGATCGCCAACGATACGCTGGCCCGCCGCATCAAGCACCTCGACAACCAGCCGCTGAACCTGGCTTCGGCCTTCCTTGATAACATTGAACCGGCTCCCGCCCGTACCTATATGATCGATACGCTTGGGCTGGATGGGTTGGACCGCTACGATTTTGAAAACTCGACCATTTACGGCCGCCTGCGCACTTTTGTGAACAGCGGCATTGCCTATTCCGGCTCCAAAGCCCTGACGCTGGACGCCGACCGACTGTACAACCCGGGTAATACTAATTATCTCTACGGCACATTTAATCTTTCAGGCTATAATACCACCGCCAACGACCTGAGGTTCGACTTCCAGTTCAACCATCATGGGCAATTATCGCATCCCAACAATAAATTATGGATCAGGGGAAGCGATACGC
>DASWNB010000375.1:0-7202 GCA_036399455.1 Flavisolibacter sp.
TTGTCGGTTGTCGCTTACCGGTCATCGGTTCACAAATAAACGTCCTCAATAAAGAACAGCCCGGGTTCCCTGCCCAGCGTAATAGCCATTATGTCGAACTGGATGTGACGGTATTGCGGGTGGCGGTATAGGAATTCGTCGGCGGCTTTGAGGAGGTGGCGGAATTTCTTTTTGCTGACGCTTTTTTCGGGGAGAAACTTATTGGAGGAGCGGAGCTTTACTTCAATAAAATGAAGCACGGGCTCGTGGTAGGCAATCAGGTCTATCTCTAAATGGGCATGACGCCAGTTGCGGTGCAGGATGGTGTAACCTTTCTCTTCCAGGTACCGTGCTGCCATCTCTTCTCCCTTCTGCGCCAGTTCCATATGCACAGCCATAGTTTTGTTTTAAGCAATTAGTAACTTCTTCCAACAGCACGCAAAGAAGCTGATAGCTGTTGGCTATTGGCGTGTGAACGTTCGCCTATGGGCAGTGCGTTCCTTAACATGAATTTGTGCAGAATCCTGTCGCTTACCTTGCACTGCTAACAGCCAACAGCCATCAGCCATCAGCTTCCCTCGGTTATCGGTGGTCTGTTAACGGTCATCTAAAAGTCCTAAATTGGCTGCTTAAATTAAGCATTAATGGCTTCATCGCAAAAGGTTTACAGGCTGAAAGGAGTGGTGCAACACTACGCCTGGGGCGGTTATGATTTTCTTCCCGCATTGCTGAACCTTCCTGCCGGTGAACGCAAGCCCTGGGCCGAGTACTGGCTCGGTGCTCATCCCAACTGCCCCGCGGATGCGGAAGGACAGAAGCTGGATGAACTTCTTCGTAAACAGTCCGCTTCGCTGCCTTTCTTATTAAAGGTGCTCGATGTAAGGCAGATGCTTTCCATACAGGTTCATCCCGACAAGGCTTCGGCAAAAAAAGGATTTAATGCGGAGAACGAGGCGGGCGTGCCGCTTAAAGCCCCGCACCGCAACTACAAAGACGACAATCACAAGCCCGAACTGATGGTGGCGCTGAGCGAGTTCTATCTCCTTCACGGCTTCAAACCCGCGGTGGAGTTGAGAAAGATGCTGGACGAAGTGCCGGAACTGAATTACCTGCTGCCCCTGTTTGATGCGGGCGGCTACCGCGCCGTGTACGAAGAAGTGATGTGCTGCGGGCAGGAGAAGGTGGACAGCGTGCTCACCCCGTTGATGGAGCGCATTGTACCGCTATACGAAAGGGGAGATCTGCCGAAGGACAGCGAGCACTTCTGGGCTGCCCGTGCCGCCAGCTTATTCTGTCCCGACTGCATTTATGACCGCGGTATTTTTTCCATTTACCTGTTCAACCTGCTGCGCCTGTCTGCCGGTGAAGGCGTTTACCAGCCCGCCGGAATGCCCCATGCTTACCTGGAGGGACAAAACATAGAGATCATGGCCAACTCGGACAACGTGCTGCGTGCCGGCCTTACCGACAAGCATATCGACATAGAAGAACTGATGAAGCATATACGTTTCGAACCTACCGTTCCGCAGGTGCTTAAAGGCGAGGCGGGAAGCGACCACAGGAGGTTTGCGCCGCCGGTGGCGGAGTTCGAGCTGGTGCAATATGAATGGAAGGAGGGAGATAGGGCGGAGATAAGCACCCGGTCACGGGAGATATGGCTGCTGGCGCAGGGAGGCATAGGATTGGAGGCAGAAGGTGAAAGGCGGGAGATTCAAAAGGGAGGAGCCATTTATGTACAGGATGGAACGGAGATAAAAATAAATGCGGGAAGTCCCTCTGTTTTATTCAGGGCGCTGGTGCCGGAGGGGGAAAAAATCCGGTAGAAAACCTATTCTTTCCTTTATTTTTGCGCTGGTTAAAACTGCCGAATATGAAACTTAAATCTGTCCTTTTTGCTTTTGCCCTGCTGATCGTTGTTGGTTCCGTATTCCGCCTGCTGGGATTTGCTCCCCAGATCGCCATGGCGGTATTTGGCGGTGCCATGATCGCGGACAAGAAGCTGGCTTTTGCCCTGCCCCTCCTGTCCATGTTCCTGTCGGACGTGCTGTACGAGGTGCTGTACCAGCAGGGTTATTTTGCCTACGGCGGTTTTTATGAAGGACAACTGGCGAATTACATCCTCATTGCAGCTCTTACCTTGGTAGGCTTCATGGTAAAGGGATGGAACTGGGGCCGTATAGGCCTGGCTACCCTGATAGCTCCTACGGTGTTCTTCCTTGCCAGCAATTTTGCCGTATGGGCGGGCGGCGGCGGTTACCAGCACGCAAAGACCTACAACGGCCTGATGCTTTGCTATGCCGATGCTCTTCCCTTCTACCGCAGCAGCCTTATCAGCACTGCTGTTTTCTCCATCATACTTTTCGGCGGCTATTATCTTATTGAGAGGTATGTTCTCCAGAGCCGTAAGCCTGAAGCCGTAAGCCTGAAGTCTTAAAACCGCGAAGGCGCGAAGGACGCAAAGAAGCGCAAAGGGGTTTCACGCAAAGACGCAAAGGAAAGGCAAAGAAACGGTCGTTTGAACCGCACTCTTTCTCTTTCTGTTTCTGTTTCTTGTTGTGTTCCCATGCCTCCGGAGTTACAAACCTGAGAAGGACGCAAAGGAAGCCGCAAGCGGCTAGGTTTTCGGGAGCTTGCGACCTTCTTTGCGTTCTTCGCGTCTTTGCGGTTAAACAAAAAGATCACATCTACCGAGGCTTCGAAGCAGCGCGAGGACTTATAACTTACGGCTTAGAACTTGGAACTATCCACCCGCAGCTTCCTCATATCCTTCATCCACTAACAGGTTTCCTCCATCGGCGGCGGCAGTTGCCAATTGATCGCAACGGTTGTTAAAGGGATTGTCGGCATGGCCTTTAACCCAAACGAATTTCAGGCGCTGGCGGTTGTAGAGTTCATAGAAGCGCATCCAGAGGTCGCGGTTTTTGATGCCTTTGGAGAAGTTGGTGGCGATCCATTTTCTGAGCCAGCCTTCATTGATGGCCTTTACTATGTACTGGCTGTCGGTATAGATGGTAACGTTGAGGCCGGTCTTTTTCAGGGCTTCGAGGGCTGCAATCACGCCCATCAGCTCCATGCGGTTGTTGGTGGTACGGCGGTAGCCCTGCGAGAGTTCCTTGCGCTTGTCGCCATACATTAAAATGGCGCCATAGCCGCCCGGGCCGGGATTGCCCCTTGATGAACCGTCGGTATATATTATTATTTCCTGTGACATTAACGGGGACCGAATTCAAAAGCTTTTACGAGCCTGCACTCGGGATGGACGAAAAGGTTGTCTATGGCAACCAGGTTTTCCTTTATCATATCGGCGGCTTTCATCTTGAGGTGAACGGAGTAGAACTCGGCTTCCAGCGGGGTAAGGCGGGTGGTGTTCAGCACTATACGTTTCCGGGTCACTTTGGCCAGGGCCTTGCCGATCATTTCCGAGCAGTACATGCGGTCATCGCTTTTGAAACTGAAAAGCGAGTCGAATTTGATGCCCTGCTTATGCCATTCCCGGAATTGACTGTGGAGGCCCGCTGTTTCTTTTTCATCGATGTTGTAGCGGTAGATGGCGTAGCCGAAGTTCTTGCGGGGGTTGCAGAAGCGGCTCAGCGAGTCTTTTGTCAGCTTCTCGCCCGGGTTTTCATCGCCGGGAAGTATGTGGTAAACGAGGGGGTGGCCATTCTCAAAGAAGACCATGCCCGCATGGGAGTAGTTCTTGTTGGTGCGGTTGAAGTTCTTTATATGCTGGCTGCTGAACTCCTGGCCGTTGCGCACTACCAGGTCGCCGTCCTTCAGCATTGCCTCGCCTTCGGCAATGAGGCCGTAGGCAGGAGCGTAGGGGTCGCCAGAGGCAGCCCCGTAAACCTTTGTTTCAGGCTGCTTGTCGCGGATGGTGCACGAAGCCAGTCCCAGGCAGAGGGAAAGGATAATGGCGGCTGTTTTTCTCATGGCTGGCAAAATTAAAAAAGCTAACTCCGGTAAGAGTTAGCTTTTTCTATCTAAAAGGTTAATTAAAGGCTTTCGAAGTGAAACTGGTCAATGCCGATAGCGTTGGAGTTGGCGCCGGTAGTTCCGCCGTTGGGTACATAGTAGCGGAAAGCGATCCTTCTCTTCACGGGAGCTGCGGGCAGGCCGGAGATGGTGAACTCGTACTTTTTCCAGGTTTCGGGATAGCCGCCTGTAGACAGTGCGGGGTTGATATCCACCAGCATGGTGGTGAAGCTGCCCAGCGAGGTAGCTGTATTGCCTACATCATAGCCGTCGTTTGCCAGGTTAATGCGCACCTGCATGCGGTCGGGGTAGGTGCTGCCGGTGAATGTCCTGGTATAGAAAGAGAACTTATCGCCGTTCTTCATTTCAATGGGGGGTGTGATCATCCAACTGCTGATGGTGGAAACGTTGTTACCGCTTGCGTAGCCGGCAAAAGCGTATTCATCGGCTGCGGAATGGTAGGAGAAAGCGGGGAATCCGTCGGGGCCAAGCTTGCCCGGAGCATAAACGCCCTGCTGCCAGGTAGCGCTGCCCTGGGGCTTGCTGTTGTTTACAAATACCCATCCCTTGCCGTACAGGTTGGCTACCGTATCAAATTCCTCGGTGAATGATTTGGATTCAGCCGGAGGTTGGGGGACAAATTCTTTTTCGCAGCCGTTGAGCAGGGTGAACATGGCCAGTACAAACCCGCCTAAGAAAAATATAGAGTAATTTTTTTTCATGATTGTAGTGTAATGAGTTAGGAATTATTTTCTTCCGATATAGGCTACGCTGTCGATGCCTACTTCGCTGCCCCTGCCTGCTGTTCCGGCTTCTTCAGTGAAGTAGCGGAAGGCGAAGCGTGCCTTCATCGGCTTGCTTAAACCGCTGACGGTAGCTTCAAAGCGGGTCCAGACATGGGGATATGCTTCGGGAGTGGGGCCAAATACAGGATCAACTTCCTGCTCAAGGTAGGTGGGGTTGATGTCGAGGATGAGGGTGGTGAAATCACCGGGGTCTTCGGCCTGTCCTACGTTCAGCCCGTCGTTGCGGGTGTTCACACGCACCTGGAGGCGGTTGGCATAATCGGTGAAAGCGCCGCCGCCAATGCTGTACAGGTCGGCCACGGTATAGAAAACGATCTTGTCGCCATTCTGCATCATTATAGAGGGAGAAATAGCCCAGTTGCTGATGGTGTTGGCGGCTCCGGCAGTTGCCTGGTAGTCGGAAGAAATAAAGCCGGCATTGGTACCCCTGGAAGAGTAGGCGGTCAGGATACCACCGATGGAGCCTTGTGTCCAGTTGGTAGTACCGACGTTCTCGCTCTTGTTGATAAACCTCCAGCCTTTGTTGTAAGCGGTTTGCAAGGTGTCAAATTCTTCTACAAAAGACTGATCGGGAATCGGGGGAGCTGCGGCCAGATAGGAATCGTCTTTACAGGATTGCAGCACGGCTATGGAGAGAACGGTACATAGCAACAATTGGGAAAACGCAGATTTTCTCATAATCGAGTTCAGTTAGTAGGTTTATGGTCGTGAAAATACTTAAAAATATTATATACGAAAGCTTTTTTTCGGTGTGTCAGACCTGGAAAACGCCCAGCTTCAGCTCGGGCAGGAAAGGCTGGTTATTGGCCGCCTTAATGCCTTCTGCAATGAGCTTCCTGGTATAGAGCGGGTCGATCACGGCATCCACCCAAAGCCGGGCCGCGGCATAATAGGGGGTGGTCTGTTTTTCGTACCTCGATTTGATCTGGTTGAGCATGGCCGTTTCCTCATCCGCCGTCAGCACGGCGCCCTTTGCCTTCATGGCGGCCACCTGTATCTGGAGCATCGTCTTGGCCGCCTGCTCGCCGCCCATTACCGCTATTCTCGCCGTAGGCCAGGCATAGATAAAACGGGGGTCGTAGGCCTTGCCGCACATGGCGTAGTTGCCTGCGCCGTAGGAGTTGCCTATGATAATGGTGATCTTGGGAACTACCGAATTTGCTACGGCGTTCACCAGCTTCGCCCCGTCCTTGATGATGCCGGAGTGCTCGCTGCGGCTGCCCACCATAAAGCCGGTCACGTCCTGAAGGAATACCAGGGGTATCTTTTTCTGGTTGCAATTAAGGATAAAGCGGGCTGCCTTGTCGGCGCTGTCGTTATAGATCACGCCGCCCATCTGCATTTCTCCCTTTTTCGATTTTACGATCTTTCTCTGGTTGGCCACTATGCCCACAGCCCAGCCATCGATGCGGGCATAGCCGCAGATGATGGTCTTGCCGTAATCCGCCTTGTATTCGTCAAACTCCGAGTCGTCTACCAGTCTTTCAATTACATGGAGCATGTCATAAGGCTTGGTGCTGTCCGTAGGCACGATGGAATACAGCTCGGCAGGGTCCTTGCGCGGGCCTGAAGGCTCTGCACGGTCGAAGCCCGCCAGTTCTCTTTTACCTATGCGGCTCATGATGCGCTTCACCTGGTCCAGGCATTCCTGCTCGGTGCTGAATTTATAATCGGCAATGCCGGAGATGGAAGTATGGGTATCGGCTCCGCCGAGGGTTTCTATGTCTATGTCTTCACCGATGGCCGCCTTTACCAGGTAGGGGCCTGCCAGGAAGATGGATCCCTGGTTTTCCACCATCAGCGTTTCGTCGCTCATGATGGGCAGGTAGGCGCCGCCCGCCACGCAGGCGCCCATGACGGCAGCTATCTGTACGATGCCTTCGGCGCTCATCCGGGCATTATTATAAAAGATGCGCCCGAAATGCTCTTTATCGGGAAAGATCTCGTCCTGCATGGGCAGGAACACACCGGCGCTGTCTACCAGGTAAATAACGGGAAGATGGTTTTGCAGGGCAATTTCCTGCAGGCGCAGGTTTTTCTTGCCCGTGATGGGGAACCAGGCGCCTGCTTTTACGGTCTGGTCGTTGGCCACCACTATGCACTGCCTTCCGCTTACATAGCCGATGCCGGCTACGGTTCCGCCTGCGGGGCAGCCGCCCTGCTCTTCGTACATTTCATAACCGGCAAATGCGCCGATCTCTACAAAGGCCGAGCCCTTGTCGAGAAGGTAATCTATGCGTTGGCGGGCCGTGAGTTTCTTCTTCTCTTTCTGCTTTTCAATCGCTTTTTTACCGCCGCCCAGGTAAATCTTTTCCAGTTCCTTGTGCATATGTTCCACCAGGGACTCCATCCCGGCGGTGCGGGTACTTTGTGCGCTCATGAAACAAAGATAGGGGAAGGGGTTTGAGGTTTGAGGTTTGAAGTTGGAGGTTGGTTCATGCAAGG
>DASWNB010000376.1:0-2293 GCA_036399455.1 Flavisolibacter sp.
CCTAACGAACCTCAAACCTCAAACTTCAAACCTCAAACCTAGATACTACATTCCCTGATATCCTGCATCAGCCTCTTCGCTATGTTGTTCGCGGTGGTTTCAAAGCTGCTTTCAGCGTAGATGCGGATGATGGGCTCCGTGTTGGAGATGCGGAGGTGCACCCAGTCCGTGTCGAACTCGATCTTAAGGCCGTCTTCGGTATTAATGGGGTTGTTCTTGTATTTCTTCCTGATCTTGTCGAAGATGGAAGCCACATCGAGGCTGTTCTCCAGTTCGATCTTGTTCTTGGAAATAAAATAGTCGGGGTAGTTGCCGCGGAAAGATTTCAGTCCCTTCGGGAAGCCCGCGAAGTGCGACAGGAACAGGGCAATGCCGATCAGGGCGTCGCGGCCGTAGTGGAAATCGGGGACGATGATGCCGCCGTTGCCTTCGCCGCCGATCACCGCGTTCACATCCTTCATCTTCTTTACCACGTTCACCTCGCCAACGGCGGAGGGGAAGTATTCGCCACCGTGCTTCAGGGTCAGTTCCTTCAGGGCTTTGGTGCTGCTCATATTGCTTACGGTGTTGCCCACCTTGTTGCCCAGCACATAATCGGCTATGGCTACCAGGGTGTACTCCTCGCCAAACATGCTGCCGTCTTCACAAACAAAGCAAAGGCGGTCTACATCAGGGTCTACGGCAATGCCGAAATGGGCGTTCTGCTTCACCACCTCGCTGCTCAGCGCCGTCAGGTGTTCGGGCAGCGGCTCGGGGTTGTGGGCAAACCTGCCGTTCACCTCTTCGTTCAGCAGGATCACTTCGGCGACGCCCAGTTCCTTCAGCAGTTGCGGCACTACCAGGGCTCCGGAGGAGTTGATGCAATCCACCACCACCTTATAGTTCTTTTCCTGTATGGCTTTTTTATTCACCAGAGGGTACCGGAGAACCAGGTCGATATGCTTTTGCAGGTAGTCGTCGTTCCTGGATACCTTACCCAGCTTGTCCACGGGGGCGAAGGTGAAGCTTTCAGAAGCGGCCTTTGAAAGCACTTCGGCGCCCACGGAAGCATCGATGAACTCTCCCTCGCTGTTGAGCAGCTTGAGGGCGTTCCATTCCTTGGGATTGTGGCTGGCGGTTATGATGATCCCGCCATCGGCTTTTTCCGCCTTGGTGGCTATTTCCACGGTGGGAGTAGTGGAAAGTCCCAGGTCGATCACATCCACGCCCAGGCTTACGAGCGCCTGCGTCACCAGTTGGCTTACCATCTCGCCGCTGATGCGGCCGTCGCGGCCGATCACGACGCGGGGAGAAGCGGTCTTATCTTCCCTCCTCTCCGCCATGATGCTGCCAAAGGCAGCAGCGAATTTCACCACGTCGATGGCCGATAAGGATTCGCCGGGCAGCCCGCCGATCGTGCCCCTGATTCCGGATATGCTCTTGATCAATGCCACAAAACAAAATTTAGGGTGGCAAAAATACGCTTTTCGGAGAAGCGGCCTTAAGGTTAACAATCCGGTTGGAAGATTACTTTTGTAAAAAATTGGAGAATGCCCGCTAAGGAATGGTACAAGGACTGGTTCAACTCATCTTATTATCACAAGCTGTATTTTGAAAGGGATGAAAGCGAAGCAGAGCAGTTCATCCGCCGCCTGCTGGAATGGCTGCAGCCCCCGCCCGGGGGCCGTATGCTGGACGTGGCCTGCGGCAGGGGAAGGCACAGCAGGTTCCTGGCTGCCGAAGGCTATTCGGTTACGGGCATAGACATTTCGCCGGACAGCATCAGCTACGCAAAGCAGTTTGAAAATGAGCACCTTAGCTTCTACCAGCACGATATGCGGCTGCCCTTCTGGATCAATTACTTCGACTACGCCTTCAACTTCTTTACCTCTTTTGGCTATTTCAATACCCGCCGCGAGCACGACGATGCCATGCGCACCATCACCCAAAGCCTCAGGCCCGGCGGCGTACTCCTCTTCGACTACCTCAACGTTCACTACGTGGAGGACCGCCTCGTCCACAACGAAGAGAAGCAGGTAGGCGACACCCACTACGAAATCCACCGCTGGCACGACGAAGACCATTTCTACAAAAAAATCATCATCACCGACCCCTCCTTTGACCGCCCGCACGAGTTCACCGAAAAAGTAGCCAAGCTCAGCCTCGGCGACTTCACCGACATGCTCTCTTTCCAGAAAATGCAGGTAACGGAGGTGTTTGGGGATTATAATCTTGGGGCCTATGATGTGCGGAGGACGCCGAGGATGATTGTAGTTGGGAGAAAGGCTTCGAGCTTTTAGCTGCGAGCCTTTGT
>DASWNB010000377.1:0-4847 GCA_036399455.1 Flavisolibacter sp.
TAATTTATGACACAATGGTTTTTTCCGATTCCAATTCCCAGCCCTGCCTTCCGCCTTCTGCCTTCCACCTTTTCACTATTTTCTTTCACTAATTATTGAAAGTTCAGGAACTACTCTTAACTTTGCCTCATGCAATTAGCCGAAGCCAGAAAGCAATTCATCCAAACATGGGCCCGCCTGGGCGGGGAGTGGGGCATCAACCGCACCATGGCCCAGGTGCATGCGCTATTGCTGGTAACGGAAAAGCCCTTGAGCACCGACGAGGTAATGGAAGAGCTGAGCATATCGCGGGGCAACGCCAATATGAACCTTAGAGAGCTGATGAACTGGAACCTGGTGTACCGCGAGCTGGTGCCCGGCGAGAGAAAAGAATACTTCAAGGCGGAAAAGGATATGTGGGAGGTGGCCAAGCGGATAGCCCGGGAACGGAAGAGGAGGGAGATAGAACCCGTTTTACGCGATCTGTCACAACTCCAGAACGTTGAGGATGAAAGTCCCGAAGCCCAAAAATTCGTAAAAACGGTAAAGGACATTCACGGCCTGGCTTCCAAGATGGACCGGAGCGTGGAAACCATGTTGAAGGCGGACGAGAACTGGTTTTTTGGTGCTATCCTGAAGTTACTGAGATGACATTTTTTTTGATTTATACTTTCATAATTTATTGAAAATATGAAAACATTAAAAGACCACGTGATCCTGTACGATGAGGTTTGTCCCATGTGCAACCTCTACACAGGCGCTTTTGTAAAAAGCGGGATGCTGGACAACAACGGCCGCGAGCCTTACCAGAACATGGACTGCAGGCTCAAAGGCATGATAGATACCAAACGGGCGGTGAACGAAATAGCCCTGGTGGACCGCCGCACGGGTGAGGTGTTTTATGGTGTCCGCAGCCTGTTCAGGGTACTGGAGCATTCCTTCCCGGTATTCCGTCCGCTGTTCCGGTTCAAGCCCTTCGCCTGGCTGATGGGGAAGATCTACAGCTTCATATCTTACAACCGCCGGGTGATCATGCCTGCTGCGGCGGATGCAGCGAGCCCGGAGCATAATCCTTCCTTTAGCCTGAAATACAGGTTATTATACCTTTTGTTCACCTGGCTTGTTACTGCTACCTTATTATATGGTTACAGTCACCCGCTGGACGGCGTGGTTCCCGCTTCCGATTTCTACAGGGAGTTCCTGGTCTGTGGCGGCCAGATGGTCTGGCAGGGGCTGATCCTCTTTTTCCTTGACCGGGAGAAGGTTTGGGATTACCTGGGGAATATGATGACGATTTCCTTTGCAGGCGGACTGCTGCTGGGTTTGGTAAGTCTTTCAGGCGGGTTGGTTGATGAGCCGCTGTTCTTTGCCGGCGCCTTTATGGCCGTGGCCGGGCTGATGCTGCTGGAGCATATCCGCCGGACGAAGCTCCTGGAGGTTACCTGGATAATGACGCTGACCTGGGTTGCTTACCGTGTTTTACTTTTATTTGTAATTCTTTAAACATTTGTATGATCAACAGGATTGTTCTGGCGGGAGGAAGCGGTTACCTGGGTCGTGTGCTGGCGGATTATTATAAAGATAAGGCGCACGATATAGTGATTTTAAGCCGCAAGGCCCATGCTCCGCAGGGAAACGTCCGTTACCTGGTTTGGGACGGCCGCACATACGGCGCCTGGACAGAAGCCCTTGAAGGCTGCGATCTGCTCGTTAACCTGTCCGGCAAGAACGTAAACTGCCGCTATACGGAACAGAACCGCCGCGAGATCCTTTCTTCCCGCGTAGAACCCACCAAAGCCCTCGGCGAAGCCATTAAAACCCTCAAAAACCCGCCTAAAATGTGGATGCAGGCTGCTTCGGCCACCATTTACCGCCATGCGGAGGACCGGTACCAGGATGAGGAGACCGGCGAATTGGGCAGCGGCTTCTCCGTGGATGTGTGCCGGACCTGGGAATCTGTCTTTTGGGAACAGGAAACACCCGGTACGATCAAGGTTGTATTAAGGATAGGCCTGGTGCTCGGCCGCAGCGATGGTGTTTTTCCCCGCCTGAAAAACCTGGTGCGTTTTGGCCTGGGCGGCCACCAGGGTACGGGCCTCCAATACATTTCCTGGATACATGAGCAGGACTTTGCCCGGGTCACAGAATGGGTCTTTGAACACGGAAAGGATGGCGATATCCTCAACTGTGTATCGCCTCAAGCATCTCGTAATAAAGAATTTATGAGGCTTATTAGAAATTCTTATGGAATCGGCATTGGACTGCCTGCGCCTCAATGGTTGCTGGAGATCGGGGCTGTTATTATAGGTACGGAAACGGAGCTGATCCTGAAAAGCCGGTGGGTTTATCCTGGGCGTTTGCTGGAACGCGGTTTCAGGTTCAGCTTCCCGGAACCCGGCGAGGCAGTGCGGGAAGTGCTGGGATGCCGGCTGTGAGGAGGGAATCGTGAATTGTCAATGGTGAATGGTTTCCATGTGGCTAAACTCGTCAGGAATGAATGTTGCAGAGTATCAGGTAAAAGATATGGCGATGGAAAATTCGGGCAGGATTGGGATTAACAGGCTGGCCGCGATGGGTATGGAACAGGATGATGTGGCGGGCAGGATGGCGGAGATTGACCGGGAATGGGACCGGGAGCAGGCAGTTGAACTGGGATCGGCGGTGCTGGCGCTTGCCGGTACGGCTTTGGGCTTGCTGGTGAACCGCCGATGGTTTGCACTGACCGCACTGGCAGCAGCTTTTCTTGCTCAGCATTCCATTCAGCGCAGCAGTCCTCTGGGTGAAGCATTCCGGAAGCTCGGCTTCCGCAGCCGCCGGGATATTGACCGGGAGCGCTATGCACTCAAAGCACAGCGTGGAGATTTCAATGGCCGGCCTTCCCGCTAATGTCTGGATATTCAGCTATTTAGGCTCTCAGGCAGTTTCTTCCCTTATAATTTTTAGCCTATAATTTATATTATGTTAAATAGCGTAGAGGCAATTATCTGAGTATCTCTCCCTCACCTTGGCTTCTTCAAAAACATTCCTACTCTCAAATAAGTTCTTGAACGCTCCTCTTGCCAGCAGCGATAACTTTGTAGGACATTACCCACCGGGCCGATGTGCCAGGCACTCTCCGGAGTGCCTCTTTCCTTCTCTTTTGTTTTCTTCCTGAAACCAGTGCGATGCGATTGCATATACCTGTTGAGCCAAGAATTAAGTGGGATAGCCCAATCTCTGATTATGATATCCTCACCCTGGAGGCTTGTAAGCTGATATTTGATCAGTCCAGAACTTATTTCGAGGAAACAATACAGGAATCGGAAGAACTCACCCAAAGAAGTATGCGGATGCTCTTCTTGTTTCTACCAGCCATTGCAGCTATTATTGGATATTGCATTTCATACCGGGAAAAGTTCCAGCCTCTCCAGAGCTTCGATTTTATGTTGATTATAGCAGTTTCCGGCGGTGTTTCTAATTGTGTATTCAACCTGTTCAAGCTTATTAGTCCTAAGGAGGGATATTATAGAGGAAGTAAGCCACAAGAAGTTATGAGACCGGAACTCTTTAGGATTGGAAGACCGGAAAAGGTAGAAAAGGCGCTCTACATCAGTGAAATAGAACGATACCAGATCAAGATTGAACAAATGGAGATTATAAATTACAAAAGAATATTCCTCTATCAGGAGGTCATTTATTCCTTTAATGCAGTAGTATTTGTCGGAATACTATTGCTGATCCGTTCTATCTAGACTTAGAACCCGTTTTGATGGAGATAACCGTAGGACGTACTTCAGGAGCAGGAACTTTGGGCATTTTTTCTGTTTATGTATTAAAGTTATAAACAAAAACGCATTGCCATTATCCTCTCACTGCAATACTCCTGTTCTCAAATAAAATAAATAACGAAAGAAGCGCAAAGGAAAAACCCCGGTTATCGGTTATCCCTTTGCGCTTCCTGGCGTACTTTGCGTCTTCGTGGTTCCAACCAGCTACAGTCCCTTCAGCTTCTCCTGGTAATGAGCCGCTTTATCTCCCTCTTTTTTCCATTGGTAGTAAGCAATCATCTGTAAAATAGTCCCGCGATAGGCTTCTTTATCCAATGGTTCCAGTGAGGTTTGTTTTGAATACAAGTCGTAGGATTTGCGGGCATGGGTGTAGAGCTCTTCGTATTTGCCGGACAATTGTTCCTGTGCAGTGGACAGGCCACCCTGCTCCAACTCGTAGATGCCCGCGGAAAGGCAGCGGCCCTCAACATAGCTCCAGTAGGCTTCCCGGGCGGCGTACAGCTCCCGGCCCCTGGACAGGTACTGCGCCCATCTTTCCTTATCACCCTTCCGGCAATAATGCTCAGCCAGCAGCCCGTAGACCTGGCGGTACTCGGGGGCTTTCAGCCCGGCGGAAGCCAGCATCTCCAGGTAACCGGCGGCCTCCTCCTCTTTTTTAGAGTACCAGGCCGATCGTGCAGCAAGGTTTACCAGTTGCGTATCGAGGCGGGGAAAGGAAAAGCCGTTCAGCGAAAAGCCTTTGCCATAAATATAATCCTTGGCATCCAGCGCATTTTTGAAGTAAAGAAGCGCCTGCCCATAGTCCTTTTTATTGTATTGGATAATGCCTTCATTGTACGAGCCGTCGTATATCTCGAAAAGCGCGGCGTTGCCGTCCAGCTCCATCATGGCGTTCAGCGAGTCCATTTTCTGGTAGGACTGGAAGGATCGAAGGGCTTCCTGCTGCAACTGGAGCTTGTCCGCCGGGGTGGCTTTTTTGCTGAGAGCCGTGTAGATCTTGCCTTTATAATACCAGGCACCCGCCTCTTCCCTGCCGGGACTCTGTTCCAGGTAGCGGTCGATAAGAGCCCTGGCGGTAGACCAGTTGTTGGAGGCAATGGA
>DASWNB010000378.1:0-4462 GCA_036399455.1 Flavisolibacter sp.
CCTCCTCCTCAAAAAGCTAGGCGCCGACCCCGCCGCCTCCTCCACTCCCTTCGTAGCCACCCTGGTGGATGTAACGGGATTGATTATTTACTTTTCGGTAGCCTTGCTGATCCTGAGCGGCAAGATGCTGTAGGGAGGGATAACCGATGACCGACAACCGATAGAGCAGCGCACCTCAACCCCGGTTATGGGTTGTCTCTTGTCGGTTATCGGTCAACGCTTATCGGTCATCGGTTATCTCTTAACGGTCATCCTTTCCCCTCCCCTTTGCAGTCTGCCTTATTTTCGGGATTTTCGCACCCAAATTCAACACTTATGTGCGGCATTGTAGCTTATATCGGACCCCGTGAAGCCTATCCTATTATCCTGAAAGGCCTGAAAAGGCTGGAATACCGCGGTTATGACAGCACCGGCATCGCCCTGCTGAACAGCGGGCTTAAAATATATAAGAAGAAAGGCAAGGTGGCCAACCTCGAAGAAACCCTCCAGGGCAAGGACCTCCACGCCAACTCAGGCATCGGCCATACCCGCTGGGCCACCCACGGCGAACCCAGCGACCGCAACGCCCATCCCCATCAATCGGCAAGCGGCAAGCTTGCCATGATCCACAACGGCATCATCGAGAACTACGCACAACTGAAGCAGGAACTGACCAAGAAAGGCTATACTTTCCAGAGCGATACCGATACCGAAGTACTGCTCAACTTCATAGAGGACATCCGCAAGAACAACGAATGCCCGCTGGAAGAAGCCGTCCGCATCGCCCTCAAAAGAGTGGTGGGCGCCTATGTGCTTGTCCTGCTGGACCAGGATAATCCCGACACCCTCATCGCAGCCCGCAAGGGCAGCCCGCTGGTGATCGGCATAGGAAAGAACGAACACTTCCTCGCTTCCGACGCCTCCCCTATCATCGAATACACAAAGGAAGTGGTGTATGTGAACGACTACGAAGTTGCCATCATCAAGTCGGACGAATTGATATTGAAGAACCTCGGCAACGAGCGCCAGACTCCCTACATCACCAAGCTTGACATGGAACTTGCCGCCATTGAAAAAGGCGGTTACGAGCATTTCATGCTGAAGGAAATTTTCGAGCAGCCCCAGACGATACGCGACTGCCTGCGCGGCCGCCTCGATGCTGCTGCCGGAACCATCACCATGAGCGGGATTGAAAAATATGCCGAGCAGATCATGAACGCCAACCGTATAGTTATGGTGGCCTGCGGCACAAGCTGGCACGCCGGCCTGGTAGCCGAATATATTTTTGAAGAACTCTGCCGCATCAACGTGGAAGTGGAATACGCTTCCGAGTTCCGCTACCGCAACCCCGTCATCAACCAGGGCGACGTTATCATTGCCATCTCGCAAAGCGGCGAAACCGCCGACACGCTGGTAGCCATCGAGAACGCCAAGGCAAAGGGAGCTATCATACTAGGCGTGGTGAACGTTGTGGGCTCTTCCATTGCCCGCGCTTCCCATGCAGGCGCCTATACCCATGCGGGTCCAGAAATAGGCGTAGCTTCCACCAAGGCCTTTACCGCCCAACTGGCTATTCTTACCATGATCGCGCTGAAGATAGGCTACGCGAAAGGAGTGCTGGAGCACGGCCGCTACATGCGCCTGCTGAAAGAGCTGGACGCCATACCCGGCAAGGTGGAAACCCTGCTGGAATTCTCCGAAGACGCAAAAAAGCTGGCCGATAAATACAAGGATGCAAGAGACTTTCTTTACCTCGGCCGCGGCTACAACTTCCCCGTAGCCCTTGAAGGAGCGCTGAAGCTGAAGGAGATCTCTTACATCCACGCCGAAGGCTATCCCGCCGCCGAAATGAAGCACGGCCCCATTGCATTGGTGGACGAGAACCTGCCGGTAGTGTTCATCGCTACCCGCGACTCCTACCACGAAAAAGTGATGTCGAATATGCAGGAGATCAGGGCCCGCAAGGGACAGGTGATTGCAGTGATCAACGAAGGCGATGAGCAAAGCTCCTCGCTGGCCAACGATGTGCTGGTAGTGCCGGAGGCGGATGAGATAATGGCGCCCATGCTTAGCGTGATACCCATGCAGTTGCTGGCTTACTACATCGGCATTGCCAAAGGGTTGGATGTGGACAAGCCCCGCAATCTTGCGAAATCGGTAACGGTGGAATAATTAATCACCCGGAGGGACACAATGAACCAGATCAAAAAACGGCCGCTGAACGCCATCGGCTACAATTTCATCAAGTCCGAGTTCCTGCCCGAAGGCAGGGACGAATACCACCTGCGCAACCAGCAGAACAAGAACGGCATCAGCTACCGCAACCTCAGCGCCTACGAGATAGAGGTGCTGGTACGCAACAACAACACGTCCGACGACTGGAACAAGCTGCAGGTGTCCGATGCCTTCAACCCCGAGCTGGTGAAGAACTGCAAGTTCTATGGCCTGGTGCGCATCGGCAAGCTGGAAACCATTTCGGTGGAATACCACAACGTTTGCCTGCCGGTGGGATTGTACAACAGCACCATCATCAGCTGCGACTTCGGCGATAACGTGGTGATCAGCAACGTGAACTACATGTCGCACTACGTCATCGGCAGCGAGGTGATGCTCTCCAACATACACGAGCTCCACTGCACCGATCATTCAAAATTCGGCAATGGAATTATAAAGGAAGGTGAAGAAGAAAACATCCGCATCTGGGTGGAAGTGTGCAATGAAAACGCCGGAAGAAAGATACTGCCCTTCAACGGCATGCTTCCCGGCGACGCCTGGATGTGGTCCAAGTTCCGCGACGACTCCGTGCTGATGGAGCGCTTCAAGGAATTCACCGAAAGCAAATTCGACAAGCAGAGAGGCTACTACGGCAAGGTGGGCGACCGCTGCGTGATAAAGAACACGAGCATCATCAAGGACGTGTGGATCGGCTCCGACGCCTATATAAAAGGCGCCAACAAGCTGAAGAACCTCACCATCAACTCGTCGCCGCAGGAGCCTTCGCAGATCGGTGAAGGCTGCGAACTGGTGAACGGCATCATCGACCACGGCTGCCGTGTGTTTTATGGCGTGAAGGCAGTACGTTTTATCATGGCTTCGAATTCGCAACTGAAATACGGCGCACGACTCATCAACTCTTACCTGGGCAACAATTCAACCATTTCCTGCTGCGAGGTGCTGAATTCGCTTATCTTCCCTGCACACGAGCAGCACCACAACAACTCATTTCTTTGCGCGGCCCTGGTGATGGGCCAGAGCAACATAGCGGCGGGAGCCACCATCGGTTCCAACCACAACAGCCGTGCTGCCGACGGCGAGCTGGTAACGGCCCGCGGCTTCTGGCCCGGCCTCTGCGTAAGCCTGAAGCACAATTCCAAATTCGCCTCCTTTACACTCATTGCCAAAGGCGATTATCCCTGCGAGCTGAACATACCGCTTCCCTTTAGCCTTATCTCCAACGATACGGCCAACAACCGCCTCGTGATCATGCCCGCCTACTGGTTCATGTACAACCTCTACGCGCTGGCCCGCAACGAAGGAAAGTACTACGACCGCGACAAGCGCAAGAACAAGGTACAGCACATCGAGTACGACTACCTGGCGCCCGACAGCGTAAACGAGATCTTTGAAGCGCTCGACCTGCTGCGGAGGTTCACCGCGCAGGCCTGGGCAAAGCAGAACGGACAGGAAATTGCCGCGGACGACCTCATCGCCACCGGCGAAAAACTCCTTTTGGATAAAAGCACAGATCTTAAATCATTGGACATTCGCGCCTACGGTTTTGAAGCCAATGCCCGTCCCACGCAGTTGGTAAAGGTGCGTGAAGCCTACGGCATTTACAGGGAGCTGGTAACCTATTACGGTGTTACGCAACTGATGCTCTTCATGCAAAGCGAAGGCATCTCCTCTATCAACGAGCTTATGTCAGCCCTGCCGAGACAACCGGTCCGCGAGGACTGGACCAACACCGGCGGCCAGCTCATTCCCACTCCTTCGCTGCAGGGATTGCTGAAAGACATCCGTGAGCAGTCGGTAAGAAGCTGGGACGATGTGCACCAGTTTTACGAGCAGGAAGGAACGGCTTACGCGAAAAAGAAGCTGCACCACGCCTACGCCGCTCTCCTGGAAGTAAACGCCCTCCAGCCTTCCGCTCTTCCCGGCAAATTGAAAGACCTGCTTCAGCAGGCAGTAACCACCCGCGAATGGATGGTGAAGAACATCTATGATTCCCGCTCCAAGGACTACCAGAGCAGCTTCCGCAAAATGGTTTACGACAACGACCGTGAAATGGAAGAAGTGATCGGTAAGCTGGATGACAACGTATTCATCCGCCAGCAGCAGCAGGAACTGGAGCGTTTTCGTGAATCAGCGGAGAGAATGGGGAAGATGTTTCAGGTTTGAGGTTTTTTGTTTCTTGTTCTTTAGGGGGTAACATTTTCTTTTTTAGAGTTCCTCCTTGGCTTTGCGCGTCTTTTGGTTAACCCAA
>DASWNB010000379.1:0-4889 GCA_036399455.1 Flavisolibacter sp.
CCGCCTCCTCAAGCCGGGGCAGCAGGCGCTGCTCAGCAACAACATCAGCATCGTTGATGCAGATCCGGAAAAAGAAACAGCCTGGAGAAGAAAGTACTTTTACTTCGCCGACGATCCCATCGAAACCGTTGCTTCCGAGATCTCCCGCTGGTACGATGTTGACATCGAGTACCGCGGAAAGATCACCTACCACCTCACCGCCGAACTCGAACGCGATCAGCCCCTTGAAAGTCTCCTCAAAAAACTTGAAGCCACCAAAAGAGTGCATTTTGAACTGGATGGAAGGAAACTGGTGGTGAAGCCGTGAGGGCGTGAATGGTGAATAAGGTCGTTTATTGGGGAAGATGCTTTTCTTTCACGGGCAGTTCCCTCTTCTAATACTCAATATTCAATGTTCAATTTTCAAGTGTTTCCAAACCGGCAATTCAATACAGGAACGCACTTGAGAATTGAACATTGAATATTGAATATTTGAAAAATCGCCTCCCTGCTAAAGAAAAACACCCCACACCTCAAACGCCCCCATTCACCATTCACCTCCTCCCCCTCTCTTCACTGCCGTTGCTTTATATCCAAAATGCTTTTTAAACTCGGTAGTAAGCTGGCTGGGACGCATGCCTACGGCCATGGCGACGGTCTTTACCTGGTGGCCCTGCTGCAGCAGGCGGTGGGCTTCTTCCATGCGCAGGCGGCGGAGGTATTCGTAAGGACCCATGCCGAACTCGCGGCGAAAGGCTCTTTTGAGTGAGGACTCGCTCCAGCCGGTCATCTGCGCAAGCGCTTCGTTGGAATGATGAAGGGCAATGTCCTGCACGATGATGTCGCGGGCTTTCCAGGCCAGTTCTCTTTCCACCTGCGTAGGATGGCGCGTAGCGGGTTCGGTGTAGGTTTCGGCGAGCTTGGCAAACAAAGCCTGCTTCAGCTTCAGTTCCCAGTATGTGCGTTGAAGGTGCGGACGGTATGTTTTGTAGAACAGTTCCTGCACGGCATCCAGCACGGCAGTGCCTACGGGACGAGGCGCGGGAAGAAACAAACGCGGTGTGCCGGCAGCGCCTGAAATATCATCTCCAAAAGAGGGAAAGAGCGGCAGCAGGTCTTTGTATCCGCTTGCGGAATAATATGTATTCAACACATGACATTCACGGCCGCCGGGAAAAACGGTTTCGGTTTTCTGGTGGCCGGCATCAAGCAGGATGAACTGCCCTTCGCCGAGCCTGCATCCTTCCATTCCCTGCACCTTATGCTCCAGTTCTCCCTTTAATGAAAGCAGCGACTGGAAGCCTTCACCTTCTTCCTGCACAGCCAGAGTTACCGGCTCTAAAAAAGAAAAGACAAAATAGCGGAGCAGGTAACCGCCCATCCTTAATTCCTGGAAAAATATATTGCCGGAACCAAGTATTGCGTGATAAGCCTTTGCATCGGGCAACTGTTTTATACCGTGGCGAGACGGCAGTCCAGGGAGCAGTTTTATAGGTCCGTATAATGATGAGAACAGTTTTCCATTCATGTCCGCAATTGATTTAAAGCCGCCCGGTGGTAACAAACCAGCACGCCAGCAACGTTCCGGCGTTCTTCAGTTACCAAATTCGATCCATTTAACCTCAGTGTTCCAACTACACGAAGGTTTTATAGATAATTAATATTCAGTAAAATAATAATATCCTGAGATAATTTTTTTAACATTGCAGGCGCAAGCCTGAATGCAGGCTCAGCAACGAAACCAAAAAACAAAAAAGCTATTCTGTTTAATCCGGCCTGCGCAGGAAGCTCCAAGCTCCTGCAATACCTGGCAAGGTACCGTAGTAATACGGAGTATGCAGATCGAATAAAACTTTAATTAGCGGCCATAGTCTATGTTCTCGCAAAAAATCTTAAAACTTATACTGGCAGACGACCATGCTATTTACAGGGACGGGCTGAAGCTTCTTTTGAAAAAAGTAAAAGATGTGACCCTTGAAGTGGCGGCAGAAGCAGGTTCCGGAGCCGAGCTTGTGGAACTGGCAGATAGTATCCAGCCGGACATGGTGATCACCGATATAATGATGCCCGGCATGGACGGCATATCCGCCATCAGGCTGCTCCGCAAGAAACATCCGCAGTTGTTCATCATAGCACTTTCAAGTTTTGACGAAACCCGCATGGTGCTCGACACACTTGAAGCCGGCGCCAATGCCTACCTGCTCAAGAACACATCCAAAGAGGAAATGCTGCAGGCCATTAAAGCCGTTTCCGAAGGCGGAGCTTATTACTGCTCCGAAGTATCGGTTCTGCTCATCAAGAAAATAAAAGAATCAAACCTCAACAGCGATAAGAAACCGCAGGTGGCCGAGCTCACCCCCAGGGAGCAGGAGATCATCAAGCTTATCTGCAAGGGACACTCCAACAAGGAAATCGCCACCATTCTCAACCTCAGCAAAAGAACTGTTGAAGGCTACCGGGAGAAGATCATGAGTAAGGTACAGGCAAGAAACTCGCTTGACATCATGACGTATGCTATCAAAAACAACCTTTATAAGATCTAGTCCGCAGCCGGTCGTTTGTTTTGGAATGCCTTTTTAGCCCTGAGCTTAAGTCCGAAGTCCTTTTTTGGATCATGTTATCGCTAACGCAGACTTATGGCTTACGACTTATGACTTACGGCTTACGACTTGGAGCTCCCGGCTCCGGACCGGCTCTTCTTCTTCGAACGAGTTTACTCTTTAGAACAGCTAATCCCAAAAGGGCCGCGATGAGGGAGGCCAGGAGGATGCTCATTTTGGATGAGGTAATGATAGCCTGGTCGGTGAAGGCAAGATTGGTTATGAAGATACTCATGGTAAACCCGATGCCGCCTAGCAGCGATACGCCTGCTATATGAGCCCAGTTTAACTCCGCTGAGAGGCGTGCTATGCCCGTCTTTACCGCAAGGAAGGAAATAAAGAGGATACCGATGAACTTTCCAACAACCAGGCCTGCCATGATGCCGATGGAGTTGTTGGCAGTAAAGCTGGCCACCAGGTTCTTTGGAAATACGATGGAAGTGTTGGCAAGCGCAAACAGCGGAAGGATGATAAAGGCCACAGGCTTGTGCAGCGCATGCTGGAGCTTGTATGAAATATTCTTGTTATCGTCTTTGTGAAAAGGTATGGCAAAGGCCAGCAGCACACCCGAGATAGTAGCGTGTACGCCGGATTGCAGCATGCAGTACCACATGACGATCCCCCCGGTAATATAGAAGATGAGGCTTTGCACTTTTCTTTTTCCCGCAATAAAAAGAATGGCAAACACCCCAAGCGCCGAAAGAAAGTACCAGGTGGAGAATCCCTTTGTATAAAAAATGGCAATGACCGCTATGGCGCCGAGGTCGTCAATAATGGCCAATGCAGTGAGAAATATTTTTAAGGACGTGGGAACACGGTTGCCAGCAAGTGAAAGTATGCCCAGTGCAAAAGCAATGTCTGTAGCCATGGGAATCCCAAAGCCGCTCTGCGCTTCCGTGCCTCCATTAAAGATGTAGTGAATAAGTGCGGGAAAGAACATCCCGCCGATGGCTGCCGCTATAGGCAGCAGGGCGTTCCTTATACTGGATAGCTCGCCAACGTACAGTTCCCTTTCTATCTCCAGTCCCACCAGCAGGAAGAACACCGTCATGAGCCCGTCATTGATCCAGTGCTCCACGCTGTACTCAAGATTGATGGCAGAAAAAGAAAGGTCGAGGTGTGTATGCCAGAAGTGAAGGTACTGGTCTCCAAAAGCCATGTTGCTGATGATGAGCGATATGATCGTACACCCGATCAAAACAAATCCGCCTGACTTCTCACTTTCGAAAAAGCCCCTGAATAAGTTCCATCTCCTTGCCATGCCACGAAGATACGAGTGGTGAATGGTCAATGGTGAAATAGGGCTGTCTATGAACGGTCGTGTACTTGTGGCCTGAATAAGAGGAATTTCCCGCTGCAGTGACTCTTCTGTGGACTGTGGACCGTGGGCTGTGGACCTCTCAAAAAGAAAGGCCAAGGTAGAAACCTTAGCCCGTTTTAATCCGTACCCTATGAAAACTGGGCTGAAGTTACAGGAAACTTTGGGAAAACCCCGGTAAGACCCAGAAAAGGTTAAAAGTTTTTTTACCGCAGCAAACCGCATGAACAAGCGGGCTTAGCATTAACCGCTGACCACTAGCTACTTACCCAATAGGGCGGCAGCCGTAAGGCGTGGGCGTAAGGCGTAAGCCCTAAGTCGTAAGTCCTAAGTCGTAACGCTTAGGGCTTAGGGCTTAGAACTTAGGACTTATGACTTATGGCTTAGGACTTACGGCTTACGACTTATGGCTTATGGCTACGGCTTTGAACAGCTACTCCAGTACGCTGCAGGCGAAGCCATTTTCCTGCACCAGTGTCTCTACTTCGCCTGTCCTGAAATCCTTGCCTTCTATCCTCAGTATGCGGTCGCAGTCATGGATGTCGAAATTGATGCGGCTGCCGGGGAAATGGTGGCGGAGAAGAGCAGTAAGGCGCCCGGCCTCGGTGGCATCCTTTACGTTGGTTTTAAAGACTTCTATCATTGAACGCAGCTTTTGAAAGGACAGCCCTGTGATGCACCCCGAAAAGCAGCCTGTCCGCGGAAAAGCGGCCGGGGCCCACCACCAGGAGCAGCAGGGCGAGTAGTAAATAAAGCACCGCCACCTGGTACGAGCTTCCGCCTGTAAGGTTTACAAAAGGGTCGCCCATCACAACCTTGTGCATGTAAACAGCCACAAGCATGGTGCAGACAAGGCCAAAAGCCGCAAGGCGGGTGAGAAAGCCCAGTACCAGCGCGATGCCGCCCACAAATTCGGAGATGGCGGCCAGCGCCTGGAAGATGCCAGGGAAACCCGGGCCCTCGCCCATCCAGCCCATGGGGTTCTGTATCTT